>NZ_JAQFJH010000022.1:0-34164 GCF_030440025.1 Streptococcus sp. SO2 | reverse complement strand
ACACACTCAACATGCTCATCATTGTCCAAACTTATATTTAGATCCTCATCAATGATAGGTAGCTTAAAAGTAATGGATTTTAGCCATTGTCCATTTGGTTGCTTCTCTTCATAAATTTGAATTTCAGAAATCAAAGCTGTAATTAACTGTCTACGCTCTACATCATTCATTACCTTGTAAAGTTTATCAAAATAGATCAAAATCTTATATATGTTATCTCCTGTAAGTTTCTCAGCTTCAATAGTTTGTTTCTTTGCTTTCGCATCAATTAACAATGATTCTAAGTCTTCAATCTTATCATACATACGATAAAGTCTATCGTCTAAGTCTTGTTTTCTTCGTTTGTAGTGCTTATCATCAGCATCCAAATTATCTATTTCCTCAATTAGCTTAAATTTCGTAGAATGACTCTTCCTCAATTCTTTCTGGTAATTATCTATCTCTTTTTCTATTTCAGAGGTATCTACCTTCATGTTAATTTTTTCTTGCATCATAGAAGCAAATTTGGGATTGCTTACTATCTTTATAATTACCTCAGCAACTGCATCATCTAACAATTCTTCTCTGATTTGTTTATTGTAAGTACATTTATGACCTCTTATCATATGCCTATGTTTACAGCCATAGTAATAAAAATCTTTATACTTTGTACCATCTTTCTTTTTCTTAATACACTTGTTTCCAAACATTCCCACTCCACATATTGGACATTTTACAATTCCTGAAAGCAGATGTGTGCGTGTATCTTTCCCTTTATTCACATGCTCATATTTCTTTGCTTGAGATTTTAACTTAACTTGAGCTGCTTGCCATAGCTCATCAGAAATTATAGCTTCATGAATACCTTCAGCTATTAAATATTCATCTTGTTCAACTTGCTTATATTCATTTCTTGTTCCATGAACTTTTTCTAAAGTTCTTCTTCCAAAGGCTATTTTCCCGTTATATACAGGGTTTTTTAATATCTTTCTTATAAGACCTGCGTCGAACAATGGATTTTTCCCATTTTGTCTTGGAATTTTTCTTATACCATGATTTTCTAAGTATTTAGAAAGTCCATTGGCTCCAATGGTTGTATTTACATACTGATCAAAAATAGTTCGTATCGCAACTGCTTCTTCCTCATTGATTATCAATTTCCCATCAATCAGTTGATAACCGTAAGGAGCAAACCCTCCATTCCATTTGCCTTCTCTTGCCTTTTGAATACGCCCTTCCATCGTTTGAACACGAATATTTTCCCTTTCAATTTCAGCCACAGCTGATAAAACTGAAATCATCAATTTACCTGCATCTTTAGATGAATCAATCCCATCCTCAACACAAATCAAATTGACTCCAAAATCTTGCATTGTTTGTAGAGTTGATAAAACATCAGCAGCATTTCTTGCAAATCTTGACAGCTTAAACACAAGAACAAAAGATACTCCATCCTTTCCGGATTTTATATCTTCCATCATGCGAGTAAACTGTATTCTTCCCTCAATAGATTTTCCAGACTTTCCTGCATCTTCGTATTCTCCAACAATTTCATAATCATTATAAAGAGCGAAAGCCTTCATTCTTGATTTTTGTGCCTCTAAAGAATAGCCATCTATCTGTATTGATGTAGATACTCTTGTGTAGAGGTATACTTTTATTTTTTCTTTTGACATAGCATTAACCTCAATATATTTCTCTATATCTTTATAGTTTCTAAAAAAGTTTGGACTTATATCTCAAGTATATTATAGCACTTTTATTTCTTTTTCTCAATCTGTGTTTTTGCCATGTCAAAAATATTTTCATTTTCAATGTTATTACTTACTGGTATTGGATCTGGCAGATCATCCAAATCTAAAACACCAGCATACTTTGTAATAAGATTTGCTATCAAATCAGCCAATCCATCCCAGTCTCTATCCACAGGCACACCCCCTTTCTTCAAACTCTTATATAATCAATCTATAGCTTTCTTATCTGACTAAGTTTCATGACATTGACGGGTGCTTTGGATCAGCAACATTGGAATCTCACCACCGCCCCTGTTAAGATGAGCCGGCTTTCACTAAAGAAGTATCATTATCATTACTCAGGTCATAGCTCACAAAGTATCCTTGTTCTTTGCTTTAAGAAAATTTATTTATCGCTCGTTTCCTTATATCCTTATCTTTGACAGTATTCATTTAAACCGAATTTTTTCAGCAGGAAAGTCTTGGCGTAAATTTCTTACGCTCACTAAGTAATTAAAAGTCCCGTCATGGTCTATTCAGTTGTCAAAGAACAAATATTTGAAAGGGATTTTCTTTACATCTTCCTGTTTGCATAAATAGGCTATATCTCTTATCAAAGTAAAGGAGGTCAAACTCCCCTTCACTTTACATAAGGAAAATTTGACCCCTTTGGTTACCGAAGTTTTAAAGTTCTTCGATAATTTTTTTCAGCTTTTCAAGAATTTTGTTTCTTCTTTTGATTAAAGCTGGATGTGTAATACTTTTGAGCTTTGCTACTGAACGAATAGTTTCATCATTGAAATACAAGCGTTCAATAATATCTCTTTCTTCTGCATTGAGCCTTGATATAGCACTTCTGACTGCTTCAATCATCATTTGTGTTTCCACAATCTTTTCTACATCAACACTTTCATCAACAATATTATCTATAAAGTGTCCGTCATGATCCAACGATGAAAAAAAGAGCAAGTGGTTTTTCTTGTCCACCTGCTCTAAATACTTTTCGTGTTCTTTTTCTCGCCAGTAGACTTTATATATCTGCTCGCTGACTTTAACCCTTTGTCCGTTGACATAAAGGTAATATTCTTTTGGCATTTTATTTCCTCCATTTATTTTTTGTCTGCTTGTTTTTAGACAAAAAAGGAGGACTTCTGCACATAGGCATAAGAAGTCCTCTAAAATGAAAGAAGCTATATCTTTCAAAAGATTTTATATTTAATTTTTTATTATATTTTCCTGTATCAAAAAGATCTATGAACTATCTTCATAATATTAATAGACCATGAATAATACATTGTAAATTCCTCCATTACTGTTTAATCCATTTTTACTCCTCTCATGGGTACTCCATAAAATATCACTAAAGTTCCTACACTATTTTTTCAGAATCGTTAACTTATCACCTTTCACCAAAACAACCTCGTTATTACTTATTGGTTGCAAGGTTAATTTTGTCGAATATTGTTCTACAATATTACTTGTTATTTTTTGAAAAGGTGAATTCAAATAATGAGGAACAGTATAGAAATCTACTATCCTAAGTGCTTCATAATTACTTAAATTGGGGGCTTTTTTTATACTATCCATAGAACTTATATATTCAATATTAGGAGCTGTAATGACTGCTCCCGCAGATTCCCCTATATAAATTTTCCCCGAATTTATTGCATTTTTAATTAGTACGTCTGCACCTGTTCTCTTCATTTCCTGCAATAAAAAGAATGTATTTCCGCCGGTAATATAGATTATGTCGTTATCAGCTATCTTAGCTTTCATCTCCTTTTCATTTGCCGTTGATAAATCTAGTACATCAACAATCGCCCCTAAGTTTTCTAACGCTTTCTTTCCTGAATTCACAAAGAAATTAACTTTTTCAACATTACTTGCTGTTGGTATAAACACTATCTTTTTTTCATATAATTCACCTGCAAATTCAGGAAGAAAAGTAGCTACTTCTTTAAAATAAGATGTTAAAAATAATTTTCTGACCATTTGTTTTCACCTCATATTTTTCTTTCACTTATAGTATAATGTATATAGGTTTCAAAATATGACACCTTTATGTTTAGAGGAGATGTTTGAATGAATAAATCAGAGCGACTTAATGATATGATGATATATTTAAATAATAAGAGCTATTTTAACTTAACAGATTTGATGGAGAAATATAATATCTCAAGAAGCACTGCAATTAGAGATGTTCAATCTTTAGAACAGATTGGAATGCCAATATTTTCGGAACATGGCAGGTATGGACGATATGGAATTTTAAAAAACCGATTACTTTCACCTATTATTTTTACCACTGATGAAATGTATGCGATGTACTTCTCCATGCTGACACTAAAAGAGTATCAATCTACTCCTTTTGATTTAGACCTACAGAAACTAAAACTAAAATTTGAATCCTGTATCTCTAAAGAACATAAGCTGAATTTGGACAGAATGGAAACAGTATTCAGCTTTGCATCGTTAAAGCAAGTGAATAATTGTCCATTTTTGAAAGATATATTGTATTTATCAATTAACTATTCTGTATGTGATATTACTTATAAAAGCAAAAATAATGATTATAAATACACTGTACAATTTTTGAATATATCTACATCGTTTGGTCAATGGTATGTGACAACATATAATTATGATAATGACAAAATGCAAGTATTTCGTTGTGATAAAATTCTTTCTTTATCTATCAATGAAAATAAAGAGCCTGTTGACAACTATAGAATTGAAACTTTGAAAAAAACTAATTTCAAAGAAAAGAATTCTACTGATTTTGAAGTAAATATAACAAAAAAAGGTGTAGATTTATTTATAAAAGAAAATTATCCATCAATGTCATTAATTTGGTGTAACAATACACCGATTATCAAAGGATACTACAACAAAAATGAGGAAGATTTTATCTCAAGCTACTTTTCTATTTTTGGAAAAGAAATTATTTCAATTAATCCACCTGAATTAAAAGAATTGATTATTAAAAAAATAGAAGATAATATGACTTATATCAAATCTCTTTAAGTTTGTAGCTAAATTTTAAAGGTTTCAGAATTTGATACTTTTATTCTGTATAATTAAAGCATCCAAAAAAGGAGGTCTTCTGAAATGAATACAAAAACAGAATTTTTAAAAATTATGGCTGAACAAACAGAAATAGCTTTAGCAACATCTGTAAATAATGTTCCAAATGTGAGAATAGTAAATTTTTATTTTGAGCCGGCTGAAAATATACTTTACTTTTCGTCTTTTAAAGGAAACGACAAAATCAAAGAAATAAAATCAAATCCATATGTGGCATTTACCACAATTCCTCACTCAGGAAATGAACATGTTAAAGCTAAGGGGATAGTTCAAAAAAGTTCCAAAACTATTTTTGATATTGCTGAGCAATTTATTGCTAAAATTCCGGATTATAAAGATACTATAGAATATGCAGGAAAATCCTTGATTTTATTTGAAGTAAGATTTGATACGGCTATAGTTACAAAGGATTTAGACACAATTAAAACATTACAGCTGTAAATTGTAACCTATTTACCAAGGTAAAAACCTGAAGATTAATAAGCTTTTATTTTTCAGGTCTTTTAATTGTTAATAAGATTTGCTTTATAATCTTCCAGTCACCCTCATTTTTTTCAATTCCAGGCTGAACTATAACACTTGCATTGCTTTGGTCTGTGTACCAAGATATTTAACCGCTGAGGATAATATGATATAATTTTGTTATAAATTTAAAATTTGCTTAATGCTTGCTTCCCTAATCATTCTTTTGTAGCAAGCACAGTAAGTGTACGGACACTTACGGAAAATTGACGAAGCAGCCCTTGGGGATCTGCTTCTTTTTTTATCAATTTTTAGCTTGTTAGGGAGAACCCTAAGACCCCGAAATACATTCAAAGGAGGAACTAACTATGGCAAATAGAACAAGAAACGAAAGACTTGAAATTAAACTAACTGAAGAAGAAAAGGCTCTTTTTGCAGAGAAAAAAAGACTTGCGAAGTGTAGAAACATGAGCCATTTCATCCGCAAATGCGTTTTAGAAAAGGAAATATATCAAGTAGATTTAGAGCCTTTTCGAGATTTACAAGGATTACTTTCCAACGCTACAAACAACATCAATCAGATTGCAAAGCGAGTAAATTCGACAGGCATAATCTATAAAGACGATATAAACGATATGAAAAAGCAGATTGAACATTTCTCAAAAGAGTTATGGCAAATTCATTCACTACTTCTTAATAGAACATCAGGAGATGATTAGTTTTTATGGCTATTACAAAAATACACCCAATAAAATCGACTCTTAATCTTGCTATCGACTACATTGTAAATGGAGATAAAACAGACGAGCAGCTTTTAGTAAGCACTCATAAATGCCATCAAGAAACTGCCCATACACAATTTTTAAGGACACGAAATGATGCAGGAACAAAGGGAAATGTTCTTGCAAGGCATCTTATTCAATCCTTTTTACCGGGAGAAACTACGCCTGAAATAGCACACCAGATTGGCATGGAGCTGTGTAAAAAGATACTCAAAGATGAGTACGAATTTGTCTTATCTACTCACGTAGATAAGGGGCATATCCACAATCACATCATCTTCAATAATGTAAATATGGTAACAGGTAGGTGCTACCAGTCTAACAAGAAAAGCTACCACCAAATCCGTTATCAGAGTGATAAACTCTGCAAAGAAAATAGCCTATCTGTCATTGACGAGTTTTACGAAAGCTATAAGAAAAAATATAAGATTAACGGTAAATCTTGGTATGAAAACGAACAGGCAAAACAAGGCACTTCTTGGAAAAGTAAACTTCAATTTGACATTGACAGAATGATAAAACAGTCAAAGGACTGGGACGAATTTTTAAAGAAGATGGCTGATCTTGGCTATGAAATCAAATACGGTAAGCACATTGCTTTTAAGCCAAAAAATAAGGCAAGATTTACAAGGACTAAAACAATCGGAGAAGATTATACCGAAGAAAGATTAAAAGAACGAATTGCAGAAAGAGAGTTTATCAAGACTCCCGCCGTCAAAAAACGCATCGGCAATGTTATTGACATGAACACCAATGCAAAGGTAAAGGAAAGCAAAGGCTACGAATATTGGGCAACCAAACATAACCTTCATACAATGGCTGAGTCTGTTATTTATATCAGAGAACATGGCATTAAATCCATTAAACAGCTTGACGAGTATATTCAAAAAGCAGCCGATGAAAGGCAAAATATACAAGAGAAAATCAAGGCTATTGATAAGGAAATGCAGAAGCTTTCCACCACTATGGAGCAAGTTCATACCGTTAAAAAATACAGAGTGTGCTACAAGGAATATACTGCTAATCCGTCTGACAAGGCATTTTTTGAAGAGTACAAAGCTCAGATTACCCTATATGAAAGTGCTCTCTCAGAGCTTAAAAAATCCTATTCCAAGCTCCCAAATTCAAAGGATATTTTAGCTGAGCTTGATAAATTACAAGAAAAAAAGAATAGCCTTATGCAAGAGTATTCTTCCTCAAAATCCACTATGGACGAGCTTTATAAGATACGAAAAAATTACGGAATTTATATGGGTAAGGAGATGGAGAGATAATCTTTATCTCCTTTTTTCGCAAATAAAAAAAGAGTCGGTGCAGTCCCAAGACCACACCGACCATAAGTTTATCTCTCAGCTTCTTTTGATGTTTCTTTCTTTTCTTTAGGCTTTTCCTTATCTTCAGCCTGATATTTTTTGATAGCTCCAAGTACAGACCCTTTCTTTTCTTCTTGCCCTTTCATCTGTTCTTTTGCCTTTAAGAGCTTTGAAGAAAGTACCCTGATGTTGGTATGTTCTTTACCGTTGTCATCAACAGAAGTTCTGATTTGTCCAAAAAGCTTAACAAAATCTCCCTGCTTAAAGTCCTTTGGAATATCACTCTTTTCTCCGTATGCGGAGCAATTATGATATACCTTATTGCCCTCATCATCTTTAGATACTACAGAGAAGTTTACTACTTGAAAGGCTTCGCCGTTCTTATTTTCTCTTTCAACTACATCGATCTTTCCTACAATATTTCCAACGATATTGACAAGATTATCTTTCTCCTCTTGAACATAAGGAAGATCTTTAATCTGCCCCTGTTCTCTTAAATCTTCAATCATGTAATCAAATTCCTCATGCAGTAAATTAACGGTGTCATTGTCCATATAAGCGTCATATAGCTTGTCCAAAGCACTTTCATCATTGATGCCTTTTTCCATGCTTATAATCGCCTTTACAAAGTCCTTGTGGTTATCATTTACCATATCTTCTATTTGATTTCTCATTGCTTTGTAATCCATGTTTTTATCTCCTTTCATGGCAAAAGGGAGATTGCCCTCCCCTTATCTTAAAATTTCCTGTTCTTTTGTTTTTTGCTTTTCTTCTGTTTTACTTTCATTTTGATAGGCTCTTATCTGATCTAAAATGGACGGCTTATCCTCTGATTTTTGTGTGTTTTCTTCTTTGATATGAAAATTGTTCTCCACATCATAGGTTGACTCAAAATAATCACTGTCCTTAAAGTCATTATCATATCTATCCGGAATACCGTCATTATCGAGGTCTTTTGCAAGTGGATCATAGAAGTTTCCTTCATCATCAATATCGAGTCCCGTTGCTGCTCTTAAATCTTCGGAATCAACATAAACTAAATCACTAAAAGAGGACATTTCTATTTCATTTTTCATATTCTTTAGAGCTTCATTTTCTCCCTTATTTTCGTAATCAAAGCTCTCTGTTTTGATTGGCGTGTCATCAATATACTGAGTCCATGTCTTATCCTCTAAATTCAGTTCATACTGAATACCATGCCTTTCATCGGGTGTATTGGTATAGGCGATGCCTATATGCTTCAAATCAGGGTACAAGGTATTAAATTCATCATAGCTATGATTTTCTTCGTACTCTCTATTACAGAAGTCAATGATTGCTCTTTTTACATCTTCTATAAGCGGATTATCATTTCTCTTTTCTTCCACTTCTCCCATATCAAGGAGCTTATTCAGTTCTGCAAGTCTTAATACCTTATTCTTTAGTTCATCAGCTTTTTCAAAAGGCTTTTTGAGTTCTTCTTTAGCATTTTCGATCTGCTCTTTTGTGCTTGTGAGCTTCTCCTCCAGTCTTTTCAGTTTTTCAGGCATTTTCTCAAGGGCATTATCCAGTCTTATGATATTACCGTCTGCACTTGTGCCAAGCTCTCCTGAATGCTTTGCAGCACCGTTTAAGCTAAAGTCATGGGCATTGGTAAAGAAATTATAACTTACCTCTAAGCCCATATTTCTATACTTTCCTATCATCTTACTTTCATTGATTTTTACAGCTTTGATAGCTTCAAGTAGCTTTTCTCCTGCGACCTTTTTATCAAATATTTTCTCGCCTTTTATGGTAATCGAAGTAAACTTTTCCTCACCCTCTGCTTTAGGTTCTACATTTGCCATATCTTTCTTTACAGCTTCAATGAGTTTTTCCGTCCTTGCGATTTCTTCCGGATAGTTTTTTGCGACCTTATCCTCTAACCTGTAACGATTGGACTTGAAGTTTGCTTCCAGCATTTTAAGTTTTGTAACCTCATTATCCAGATCCATCTTTTCCTTGATTTTTGGATCACCTGTTGCAAGTGCCTTAATCTCTGCATAGTTAAGACTGCTTTCATCCACATCTTCTGCCACTCTGACAGGTGTTTTACTGGTCATAATCTGAGAAATGAATTTCTGCTTATTTTCTATGGTCTGCCAAAGATAAGCATCAAAGGTATTCTCTGTAACATAACGATAGATATTAACCTCTTTATTTTCATTGCCCTGTCTTACAATTCTACCTGCACGCTGCTCTAAATCGGCAGGACGCCAAGGGACATCGAGGTCATGAAGTGCAATCAACTTGTTTTGGACATTCGTACCTGCTCCCATCTTCTGAGTAGAGCCGAGTAATATCCTCACATCTCCTTTTCTTACCTTTGCAAAGAGTTCATCTTTTTGTTTGTCGGAGTTTGCTTCATGGATAAAGGCAATTTCTTCCTTTGGTATCCCTAAATCTACAAGTTTATCTCTAATATCATCATAAATGTTAAAACTATCATCACCCTTTGGTGTGGACATATCGGAAAATAGTAGCTGTGTGGACCTATCTTCTTTTGTCTTATCCCAAATGGCAAACACATTTTTTACACATACATTAACCTTACTGTCAGGATTATCAGGAAGTAGGGGATTGATTAAACGCTGATCTAAAGCAAGTTTCTTACCGTCATTCGTGATTTTAAGCATATTATCTTCATCCGGCTCAACCACCCTATTTCTTACATCATCAGCTCTTTCAGAAAGGCTCTTTAGGATTTCCTTTTGCTCCTCACTTGGCAAAGTTTTAATAACTTCATAGTGTGCTTCAGGTGTTGGAAGATTGAGCATATCTGCTGTCTGAATATCTGCAACCTCCTTGAACATAGACATAAGCTCCGGAAGGTTATAGAACTTGGAAAATCTTGTCTTTACTCTATACCCTGTACCTTCAGGAGAAAGTTCAAAGGCAGACTGTGTTTCCCCAAAGGTAGAAGCCCAAGAGTCAAAATGCTCTAAATTATTCTTTTTAAGGCTTTCGTACTGAAGATAACGCTGCATAGTATAAAGCTCCGTCATAGAATTTGATACAGGCGTTCCTGTGGCAAATACAATACCTTTTCCACCCGTCATTTCATCCATATATCTACACTTCATAAACATATCGGAGGACTTAAATGCTTCACTTTGACCGATACCTGCTACATTCCTCATTTTTGTGTATAGATAGAGATTTTTGTAATTGTGTGCTTCATCCACAAATAGCTTATCTACACCCAGTTCCTCAAAGGTAATGACATCATCTTTCTTAAAATCATCATTTAATTTTTCAAGCCTTGTTTCCAACTTTTTCTTTGTCTTTTCAAGCTGTTTTACCGTAAAGTTCTGATTTCTGTCATGCTTATATTCCTCAACATAATTTATGATTTCATCAATCTGATCCTGAATATGCTTCTCTTGATATTCCTTACTCATCGGGATTTTTTCAAACTGCGTATGCCCGATGACAACGGCATCATACTCTCCTGTGGCAATTTTGCCGATAAATCTTTTTCTGTTTTTCGGCTCAAAATCTTTCTTATCTGCCACCATAATATTAGCGGATGGATATAGCTGCATAAACTCTCTGCCGATTTGCCCTGTCAAGTGATTCGGAACGACAAAAAGAGATTTACTGCACATTCCAAGTCTTTTACTTTCCATTGCGGAAGCCACCATCTCAAAGGTCTTACCGCTTCCTACCACATGAGCAAGGAGGGTATTTCCTCCATAAAGGCTTCTTGCTATGGCATTTCTTTGATGAGATCTTAAATCAATTTCTGTGGTCATTCCCTCAAAAGAAAGGTTACTTCCGTCATATTCTCTGTTACGGATGGAGTTAAAACGCTCATTATATAGCTTTACAAGCCTGTTTCTTCTTTCCTGATCACTAAATATCCAATTCTTAAATTCTTCTTTTAGAAGCTCCTGCTTCTGTCCTGCAAGAAGCGTTTCTTTTTTATTTAGCACAGAAGTTTTTGAGCCGTCCGAATTTACAATCTGGTCAAATACCTTTGTTTCTTTTAAATTTAGGGCATCCTCAATCAGCTTATAGGCATTTACCCTTGATGTACCGTAGGTCATTTCCGCAAGATCATTTCCTCTATCCCTGCTTTTGCCTTCTACATTCCATTCACTTGTGAGGTTTGAAAATTTAACCTTAATATCCCATTTGGCATATCCCGGAGTTTTAAGCGTTTCAAAGATGAATTTTTCTATATCCTTAATCGGTATCCAAGTAGCTCCGAGTCTTACATTGATTTCACTTGCTTCAAGCTCCTTTGGAAGAACTTTTGTAAGCTCTGCCTTTTGGTATTCCAAACGGTTCATCTCATAGCTTATCAGCTCTTTTTCTTTGCCATCTTCCGCATAGCCAAGATGAGGTAACTCTCTTTCGGTCTGTCTTAGCTTTGCAAGGTAGCTGTCTACAATGGCAATCTTATCTCTAATATTTCCGTTTAGGTACTCATCCTTTGTTACATAGCCGTACTTATATGAATTACTACCGTTTGCACAAGCGAAAGGCAAATCTCCATCTTCGGGGTTAAAGGATAATGGTCTATAAAAGTTTTGTTCTTCTCTGATATTTAGATAAATTTCTCCTCTAAGTTCTTCTATCAAAGTTGGTCTGTCTTTACCTGTAAGGCTTTCCATATACTCAAAATCCACATAGCCTTTTTCAGATACTGATAAGACAAGAGCTTCAAGGGAAGTGTCCACATGGTCGATAACTTTTGCCTTTGTGATTGTTCTTTTTGAAAAAATATCTCCCTTAGCCTTAAAGTTTTCTTCTTCATCAAGAATTTCAATGGAAGATACAAGAGGGAAATTGCTATCCTCTTTTAAGGCTCTGGTATTGCTTAAATTATTTATAAAGCCATGCTTCTTTGAAAAGTTGTCATAGACTTCATTGAGCTTTTCTTGAGCTTTCTTTACCTCATCATCGGAATAGTCCTCTTTCTGCTTGTAGATAACATCTTTAAGGGCAGTATTCAGTTCAAGATAGTCCTTAATCTTTTCCTTATTTTTCTCCGTTACTTCTTTCTTTACAAATAGGGAGTTTTCTCTGTAATAGACTTCATCATCAATAACGGTATAGGAAAAGTTTTTGACATCATCCGTTGCAGGAACTGAAGTAATTTCATCATCTAAAAGCTCTATTTCTTCATACTTTGCCTCTTTAGAGATTTCTTCGCTTGCTTTTGTCAGAAGCTCTTTTAAGTCGGCATTTTCTTTCGGTAGACAAGCAAGGGTGTTTCCAAATCTTCCTGAAACTTCACGCATTGTGCCGAGTACCTGTTCAGGATGATCTACAAAATATTTGTTATAGGTAAGACCATTTTCATCTTCAGCAAGGTGTATCCAGTCCTCATCCCTTTCTCTGATACTATCTCTTTTCTTTAGGAAAATAATGTCCGATGTTACTTCCGTTCCGGCAACTCCCTTAAAGGTATCATTTGGAAGTCTGATTGCCCCTAAAAACTCTGCTCTTGCTGCAAGGTAGCGTCTTACACTTTCGTCCTTTTTATCCATCGTTCCGCTTGATGTAATAAAGGCAATAATACCGCCGTTTCTTACTTTATCAATGGACTTGGCAAAGAAATAATCATGGATAAGGAAGTTATTTTTGTTATACTCCCTGTCATTTACCTTGTATTCTCCAAAGGGTACATTGCCGATAATCGCATCAAAGAAGTTATTGGAAAAGGAAGTTTCTTCAAACCCCTTAATCTGTATATCACTTTCAGGGTATAACAGCTTTCCAATTCGACCGCTTGCAGAGTCAAGTTCAACACCGTAAAACTTTGACTTACTCATTTCATCAGGAAGATTTCCGATAAAGTTTCCAACTCCCATACTTGGCTCTAATATATTACCGCTCTTAAATCCCATACCTGCAAGCGTCTTATATACGCTGTCAATCACTGTTTTCGGTGTGTAAAAAGCTGTTAGGGTAGACTCTCTTGCAGCTTCATATTCAGATGGTGATAAATTTTCCTTTAAGAAACTTCTTGCTTCTTTCCACTGTCCCTCCTTGCTCTCATCAAACACATCAGCAAGTCCGCCCCAGCCGACATACTTTGAAAGGACTTCCTGAGCGTTAATATCTAAATCTCTCTCACCTCTTTCAATTCTATTTAACATAGAGATTGCTTCAAGGTTGCTATTCAGTCTTTCGCTTGGAGATAACTTTTCAGGGAGCGTTTCTTCTGTAATTTTAAAGTTATGAGCTTCCGCTTTCCTTGTTTGAGTTTCTTCAGTAGTCTGCTCTGGCAGTTTATATGTCAGGTTTTCAAATACCCTCTCAAGGTCGCTTTCCATACGATAAGGAATGACATCGGAGCCTGTTATCATCCCGCCAAAATACTCGGTGTTGTCCTTCACCGTTACCGTATTTAGGTTCTTTCCCATATCATCAAAGCGTGTGATGGTATGATCTTTGTCCTTGTATTTAACTTCATCACCGACAATAAAGTGCGGTCTTTCAAGACTTATTTTATTCAGCAAGTCCTCATTATCTTCAAAAGCTACAATTGGTATCTGATGATTGCCGGATCTATTAGGATCAAGCCACAAATCATATCTTCCTGTGATTTCATTTTTAGAAATTTCTCTGACTTTATATTCTTCATGATTAAAATAGACGGTATCGCCTGCTTTAACTGCAAACTCTTCTAAAAGTCTGTCCTCTTTTTCATTCAGCTCTACTTCTTCTCTTTCTTTGAGGTAATCAAATAAGGTAGCTTGAACTGTGCCACGCTTTGTAGCTTCTTCTGTTTCTTCAGGTGCTTCAAGCCCTACTTTATCTTCAAAGCTAAGTTCTCCATTAAAGACAAACTGAAGCTCCTGCTCATCCATTTGTTTTATAAGCTCTGTATCTTTAAGTTCTCTAAAGGTCTTTGGAAAATCTTCTAAAATGAGCCTTTGTGCGTTTAGTTCTTTCAACTCCTCAAGATTAAAATATCCCCATTCAGGCTCAATCCCAAGCACAAGTCCAAAGGCATCGCCGCTTTCCCTGTCATACTCCGTCATATACCAAGTCCAGTTACTTCTAAAGGGAATAATATATGCGGCATGAACCTGCTTATCCGCTAAAGCTACATCCTCCTGTGCGTAAAGCTCCGGTACTCTTTCAAGCATTTCATCTGTCATTAAGTTTTCAGGATAATCTTTGGAATAATATTGTGGTTCTTTTGTTTTTTCTATTTCTGCCTTATTTCCTGTTTCTTTTTCTTCAAGATAGAGATTTTTAGAAAGCCGCTCATCGATATGCTTTGCAACACTTGTCCAAGTAAGAAACACATCATTACAATCATTTTTCTGTAATTTAAGTCCCTTTGCATCGTGCCATTCATCACTTCCCATTGCCCCTGAAATTGCATGGGAATGTCCTCCGATTCCATATTCGTCTTTTAGGAAATTGGCTTTTTCCTGCAAAGTATGATTTTCTTTAAAAAACTTGGTGATTCGTTCTTTTCCTCTATCAACGCCGCTTCCTCTTGAAAGGCTTTCAAGGACTTCATCTTCTGTAATAAAAGGCTTTACCTTCGTAAGTTCTGTCAGATTGGTACTGTATTCCTTTCGTGGCAGCTCAAGTTCCTTGAGTCTTTGATAAAGGCTATCAACCTTGTGATAATGAAACCTTAGTACATCTCTGTTTTCTTTGTATCCATCTAAAAATCTTTCGTATTCCCTGATTGTTTCTTTCAGATATTCAGGATTTTTTAATGCTTCAGATAATCTTTTCGTTTCTTGCGGAAAGCCACCACCTCTTTCAAAAGAGTTGAAATATCCTTGCTCTATTCCTTCTTCGCTTAAATCGTGCGTTAGATACCATAAGGATTCTGAAATTCTATCCCTTTCATAGTCCTGTGCCTCTAAAAGTTCTACATTTGTAGCAAACTCACCGCTATTAAGAAGCTCTTTTATTCTGCTTGCTGCATCACTCCAGCTTAAAATTTGTGTATTATCTTCTCTTGCCGATGTTCCATAAGCTAAATGAATACCTTTATCCGAATACCAGGAAGATACTTCTCTTTCATCAATGTAAAATCCGTTTCCTCCTCTAAAGGTATCTTTGAGGTATTCTCCCAATTCTTCTACTGTTTTTTCTTTGGAAAACTCAGCAATGATAGGAAGTCTGCCGCCATCATGGTTTCCTCCGTTAATAAGGATAGTGTCTATATCTTTCTGATTAAGAGGAATAGTAAGCCTCATCTGTCCATAAGAATTTTCAGGCAAAGAAAAAGAAGCCTTATCAGCTTCTCTTATCTCTATTTCAGTATTTTCTTTTAGATTTCCACTACTTCCTTTATGGTCACTTCTTTGAGAGCCGAAATCATTGCCCCATACTGCGGGTTGTTTTCGTCCTCTATCTTCCAAGCTGCCATCAGTTTCGGCTTCTCCGCTCTCATAAAGTCTATCGCTTGTTTTTGAATATCCATCAGGTGTCCTGTCAGCTTCTTCTCCTTGTATAGATCCACTAACATCTCGAAATGGCTCTGCTCCTCGCTCTCTGAAAGATAAGTGAGTCTCATCACTGCGTAAATCGGATTCGGGAATTCTTTCATGAAATCCGTCTGTTCCTCCAAGCTGTTTAGTGTATTCTCCCTGATTTTCTCTATTATCTCGTCCGTACTCTCCATTTCGGAGAACTCGCTCGTTTTCATTTCTTTTCTGATCATCTCGTCGAAGTACATTTTCTTCTACCTCCTCAATTTCTTCTCTAATCTTATTATATCCTGCTTCTTTACCTCTTAAAACTTCTTTGTCAAGCTCTTTACTTTTCTGAATGGTCGCATCAATAATCTTTCCGCTAATATCCGATACGCTTTCACCAAGACTCATTAGAGATATGCTGTCAAGTCTTTGAAAATTCTCTCTTAAAAGCTCATAATCTATCGAATAATCTAACTTAAATCTTGACGCTACCGCATAGCTTACCGAGTCCCTTACAAACTTGGTAAAGGATATTCTATCCTCATCCGCTACTCTAAGTTCGTTCATAAGACTGTCTATCTTTTCATCTCCGTAAAGCCTGCTTAAAGAAAAGATATTTTCTAAGGTGCTTTCACTTTCCTCATAGCCCTCATTTTTTATCATTTCCTTTAAGACATCCCTATGAGCTTCCTTATCAAATCTCCAAAGATTGACCTCATTGACATCCCTGTTTCTTGAAACCGTCTGGCTTATATCAAAGATATAGTCCACCTTCTTGTATGTGCCGTAGTCCTCCAAAATTGGGATACCCTTTTTACCTCTCATAACGGTACGGTTAAATCGTTCCCTCCAATAGTCGAACTTTGCACAGGCTGTCGCTTCAGGATTTCTATCATAGATACTAAGCTGACTTCTAAAGTCATATCTCTGATTGTTTCCGACAACCTTTAGTAGCTTCAGATATTCTGCTTCACTTTGAAGCACATCTTGTTTTACAAGCTCCAAAATGTTATGAAAATCATTTATTCGCATTTTTACCTCCTTCTTTTTTCCAAACAAAAAGGTGGTTAGATTTTACTCTAATCACCTTTAAATTCTATGTGCTGCAACTTACTGCAACTTAATTTTTCTGTTTTGACTTACTAAAAATCCTTATTTTACTAGGTTTTATCTCCCATTCATACTGCATAAATCACGATTTTGCAACTTACTGCAACTTAAATCAAGCCCAAAAAGGAATATACTTCATATATCTCGGAGCTGTATTTTCATCAACTGTCTTAATAAGTTTGGCTTCTAATGTATCTTTAATTATCCTCGATGCTTTATATTTATCTTTATCACTTATATCAAATAATTCTCTGAGCGAATTATTCGTTATGCTCTCTCCATTGACATAGACAAAGCAAGCCTGCATATAACAAGTTCTTATTCTATCTTCTTTACTAATCAAGTCAAAAGGAGCTTTCAAATAGAGAGTTACTTTTGTGAATTTATCACTTTGATTTTCGATTTTAGGAGCAAGCATAGAATTCTTACTTGTCGCATATACTATCTTATCAAAACCACTTCCTCTTTCTTCACAAATCCCACATTTGTGCATAAATCCTGCAAGATTTTCATTTCTTGAAATCGGAACTGTATCAACAATGCGGTCTATCGAAACCAATGGCGAACCTGCATTTGAAAATTCTATCCTATCTTTGAATAACTCAACCATAGGACTTGTCCCTTTTTGTTCAATAGCTTGATGAATCATGATATTGGCAATTAACTCACGAATGGCTATCTCCGGATAACCCAACTTAGTTTTTCTTATAGAGTCTTCAATTATCTCTTCCTGTGGAATGACAGTCAAAACATAATCTACAATTTCCTCATATGAAATAGCATAACCTTCACTAAATACTTTTTCCCGTATCGTGTCAAGTCTATTGTTCTCTTTATACCAAATTACTCTTATAGATTTATGAGCTAAACTCTCAAAATTCTTTAAATCTTTTGAAATAAGTAATGCTCCTAAATTAGTAATATCATAGCTTCCGGAATCATTTCTTTTTATAAACTTTTCATTAGTAAAATCATCCAATATTTTATTGTTATTTTGTGGTAATGCAACCCCCATCTTTTCATAATATCCCGCTACATTCAGTACATCTAACACCTCATGAAACGAAATATTATCTTTTGCATTTCTTAATTCAAACGGAGTTGTATCAAAAGCTGCCCATAGAGATCTCTCTTTATCAGGATATTCTTTCAACTTCTTCTTATTTGTTCCAATTCTAATATACTCTTCACCTGAAAACTTAATTGGCTGCTTTTCTGCACATGGAATTTCGAGTAATACTACATTTTTATCCTCAATTTCTGTTTTATAAAATCTGAAGTCTATTCTTGGATTTGTCATTCGAGATAACCATGCTTCAAGTTCTTCCGAACCTTTTTTACTCTCCCTATAATCAAATGTAGTTCCTACAATTTTATGTGTATTATCATCAATACCCCAGAGTAAATATGCTTTAGGTCTTCCCCATAAAGTTGAAGAATTGCCTAAAGCAGAAATATACTCACCTATCATCTGAGGTTCATCGTTATTATGCTTAAATTCAACCCATTCTGTTTCACTTGGCAAAGAAATCAACTCTCTGATTAAATTTTTTATATAATCTTGATTTTTTATTGCCATCTTAATTCTCCTAACAATTACAAATAAATTGCTTATATTATAGCATTTTTAGAGGATTTTTTCCACTCTGAAATTAGTTACCTCTTACTTTGCGTATGTCAGAACAGCCTCTTTTAGCTCATTTTCAATCGCTTCTAAAAATTCTTCCTTTGAAGATTTTCCCTGAGCAATATCCGATAATTCCATTTCCCATTTTGCGGTTGTTTCTGCTGATTTAAAGGTATCGGATACTATTGTTACAAGGCTAATCCCTTTATGCGTGGCTACAAGATTTTTCTTATCCCTTTCTACAAAGCCCTTAAAGATTAGATTTTCAATAATTCCTGCCCTTGTTGCAGGTGTGCCAAGACCTTTTCTTTCCACTTCTACACCTTTTTCAAGTGTGTCATTTCCTGCAATCTCCATAGACTTTAGAAGCGTATCTTCTGTAAAGTGCTTGGGAGGTTGGGTAAATTTTTCTTTAATCTCTTTATTTTCAATGCTTAAAGCATCATCAACATTTACATTAGGAAGTTCTACATCCTCATTCCTCTTGGACTTATACTCTTTAAGATATTTTGTAAACCCCTCGTCTTTAATTACCTTTCCTGAACTTGTAAATTCAAAGCCGTCAAATTCAGCTACTATCTTCGTTATATTTTCAATGAGTGGATAGCCTACACTTGCGTGAAATTTATCGGATATAAGGAAATAAACTTTTGCTTCGCTTGGAGGAAGCTCCGAAACATCTTCCTTTAATGAACTGATTGTCGGAATAATCGCATGATGATCCGTAACCTTTTTAGAATCAAATACTACCTTAATACGCCCTGTGTCAAAGTCATTCTTACCTAAAATGTTATTAACCGTACTTACAATCATATCTTCCGTTAAACATCTGCTGTCTGTTCTTGGATAGGTGATGAGCTTTTTCTCATAAAGGCTTTGGGCATAATCAAGTGTCTGCTTGGCACTATATCCAAAGTATTTATTACACTCTCTTTGAAGTGTTGTCAGGTCAAATGGCAAGTCTGGTTTTGTTATTTTCTCTTTCTGAATGACATCGGTAATTTCAATCTTATCGCCCACTAAATTTAAGAGCTGTTCAGCAGCAACTTCATCATCAATTCTATCCGTTGATAGTGTAAAACCATTTGTAGAAAGCTCTACTGTGTAATATTTTTCTTTCTGATAATTTGCTATCTCATCATCTCTTTTTACAATCATGGCAAGAGTAGGTGTCTGCACTCTGCCAACACTGTAATTTTGCTGATACAGACAAGAGTAGAGCCTACTAATATTCATTCCGACTAACCAATCCGCAATCGCTCTTGCCTGTGCCGATTCAAAGAGATTATCATAGTCCTTTCCGTCTTTTAGATTATCAAAGCCCTCTTTAATGGCACTATCTTCCATTGAAGAAATCCAAAGGCGTTTCATCTTCTTTTTACAATTCACTTGATTATATACAAGCCTAAAAATACTTTCTCCCTCACGACCTGCGTCGCAGGCATTGATAACCGTATCAACCTCCTTATCATTCATCAGCTTTTTAAGGATGTTAAACTGCTTCTTGGTTGCTTTTGCTACTTCATACTTGTAGTCGCTCGGAATAATCGGTAAATCAGCCATATTCCACTTGGCGTACTTTTCATCATAAGCATCCGGATTTGCCATTTGAATTAAATGTCCAACACACCAGCTCACCCTATATCCGTTTCCTTCATAATATCCGTCTTTCTTTTTATTTGCTCCAATAACCTTTGCAATGGAGATTGCAACACTTGGTTTCTCCGCAATTACTAACTTCATTTCTGTTTTTCCTCCTGTTTTAACTAATAAAATAGGGCGAAAGATATTACTCTCCCGCCCTAACTTTGCACCCAAAATAATATGTTTTTAGGTGCGTTTATTCTTCATCTTCTACTTCATCTGCATCATTTATTTCTTCCTCACTTTCAGCTTCAGAAAAGAAATCATCATCTTCCTCCTCTAAGGCTTCAAGTTCTTTATCTTCTTTCTTTTTTACAACCTTAAAATAGTAGCCCGCTCCTAATGCACCACCTACTACAAGAAGCAAAATAATATAGGTTCCTAAATTACTCTTTTCGTCTTTCTTCTCAGGCTTTATTTCTTCCTTAACAGGTTCTTCTTTTACTACTTCCTGCTTTGGTGCTTCTTTTTTCTCTACCATATTTAAGAGATCATCTTCAGATACTTCCGTAAGAAGCATTACATTCTCACTATCTTCATCATGATTGATGATTAAATAAAAGGTCTTACCATTTTTCGTTTGAAAGGTAATAAACTGCCTTGCATCTGCCGAATACTTATCCGTTTCTTTGTTATCGCTGCTATCTCCATGATGAATCGGATACTCCTTATTTGCATTATCTTTATTCTCCGTAACGGATGCTCTCGCCTTTGATGGAGATGAAGCTACTCCCTTGTTGGTATTTACACTCTTACTTGCAGACCCCATTGATGAATCCTGACTGTTATTCGCAGGAGCTTTTGCCGTCAACTTATTGGGATAACGAATTTCCTTTTCTTTTGTTTCTGCGTTAGCCGTATCCTTTGTAACAGTCCCTGAACTTGTTGTTTCAGAAGTTCCTTTGCTGTTGTTGCTTACAGGTGTTTGAGGAGAAATACCTGAACTTGTCTTAATTCCGGAAATAGGACTAATCGGTGTAACTGATTGTGATGTTACAGGAGCTTTATTTGTTTCAGTTGCCTTCTTCTCAAGCTCTTTCACCTTTTCCGTCAGCTTATCTATTTCCTTTTTCATATCTTCTGATAAGTCCTTATTTCCCTTATCTTTCTTCATTTTTTCTTTTAGGCTATCAATTTCATCTTCAAGGTCTTTAATTTTATTCTTTTGCTTATCACTTAATTTGTCTTTGTCCTTAAGTTCGCAATTTAACTTATCAAGTTTATCCTGAAGCTCTTTTGCCTCTTTTTCTATTTTTGAAATATCGTCTTTAGAAAGCTCTGTCTGCGTTTCCTTATCCTTAACCTCTATCTTTGCTACCTTACGGATAATCTCATCTTTTCCATCTCCCTTTACCTCATAAAACAGAAACTCATCAATGAATTTCATATCATCTGGGAGCATTGGAAGATCTCCGCTATCAATAAGTTGTCCTTTCTCAGCCTTTATCTTTTCTTCCTTAAAGACCTTTTCATCTTCAAAGATATACCTTACATTTACTTCAACTTCCGTTTGAACAGCTTCGTTTTTTGTTGGAGCTTCAGATTTTTGCTCCTGTGCATAAACAACCGTCCAAAGACCTAAAATACAACTAATACTTACAATTACCGCAAGTGCTACCGTCCAAAACTTATTATTCTTTTTCAAACTGGTTTTCATTTGTTTTCTCCTTTTTCATTTCTGCTTTTTGTCTGTTTACCTTTGCCATCAAATCGCTGATTGTGATGTTATTCTTTCTGCAAATGGCAATGATTTCTTCATTTTCAAGCTCTTCTTCACGAATGAATAAAGGCTCCAATTCTTCATCAATCAGAGCCTTTTTATCATTTAACTTCTTTATTCTGTTTTTTACTGCTATCAGTTCCTTTTTCAAATTGTTACCTCCTATTTCTTTACATTTGGCGGAAAACCGAATCCTACGGGATGGTGCTTACAAAATGTTGCTATCCAATCATCTAAGGTAGTTACTCTTATTCGACCGATGTTATCAATCACTTTTCCATCTCCAATGTAAATACCTACATGACCATAGGTAAGCCCTGCACTGCTTCCGCTACTGCTGCTTTCGACTGCCACAAGCATTCCGACCTTGAGCTTTGACCTATCTGATGTAAAGGTATAGTTTCGGTACATATCACAGGCATTCCCGCCTATATATCCAAGTCCTGCATTTTGATAGACCTGTGATACCCACATGGCACACCAGCCTGCACCCGGAGATGGCGTAATGTATGCAGCATTAACAATCTTCTTTTGTACTTCCGTAGATGCCTCATACTCTTTTCCACCGCCGATACCTCCATTTGCACTGATAAGGTCAGAATTACCAAAGGCTTCTCCCATATTGCCTTGTGCAAGGAACAAGGCTTCATAGTGCTTTAGATTATCGGGATAGTTTGCAAAGACCTTTCGGATAATGCTGTCCATCTCTTTTTTATGAAGCGTTACGATGAGTTTTTTATACTCATAAGGTTCTTCGTGGCTTTCGGTATATTCATTGCCATCTTCATCGGTATAGGTTTTTGTAACCATCCTGTATCTGATTTCAATTTCTTCCCTATACTCAAGGTCATACATGGAATCAAATAATTCTTTTAATATGGATTCTACTTCCGATACACTCTTTACCTCTCCGCACCTTGATGTAATGTAGGATAAAAGCTCATGAACATTATGACCGATATACTCTGTGTTATTTAAGATGTACTCATCATAGCCGGGATGGTTACTTTTGACATTATCAACCTCATTTTGAAGTTCCTTTTCCATAGCAGAAAAGTTCTGATTGATTTCACTTAGGACATTTGGCTTTGATAAATAGCTTGTTGTAAGCACAGAGCTTGTAGAATTCATAAAGCCTGTCATTCCCGTTCCTGCAAAGTTAATCACAAAAGTCCCTAAGATAATGATACCTATGAAAATAAGCATTAGTCCTTTTGCTTTTCGGATAATCATATCCTTTGAGCTTTTCAGTGTTCCGATAAGTCCCTCTTTAATTCGATCTCTAAGCCTTGACTTATTCTCACGAGAAATTGCTGCCTTTACCTGATTTTTCTTTTGAAATCTTTTATAGGCACTTGCTCTTTTATACTCATCCGTCTTTTTCAGTTCCTTTTTGGCATCACGAAATTCCAACTTTGACTTACGCTTTCTGATTTTATAATCCTTATTTGCAAGGTCATAGCCTCTTTTAGCTCTTTTCTTATCAGAATACTTCTTTATGCCATGAATGAGCTTGGAGCTTGTATCTGCTGTCTTTTCTCCTGCTTCCACTCCTTGATTTTCATCACTTCCATGAGACAAGTAATCTCTTACAGTTTCACTTCCTTTAGCAAGTCCTGAAAGGGCAGATACCTTTACCATGTCTTTTTTTAGCTTTTTCTTCTGCTCTTTATAAATACTGCTATAAACTTTTCCGCTGACAGCATCTTTTCCCGCCTTTTTATCATCAGCCTTATTTCCCTTTGGTGCATCGTCCTTTTTCCTTGTATAAAGGCTTTCGGTATAGTTTTTTCTCTTATAATTTTTCTTTTGAGCTTTTTGGCTTTTTGAGAAGCTATTTGTATTTTCTGCTTTATGATGAAGATTATCCTCGACATCATAGGTTGACTCAAAGTAGTCGCTATCCCTAAAGTCATTATCGTATCTGTCTATAATCCCATCATTATCAAGGTCTTTTCCTAAAGGAACATAGATTTTCCCATCCTTAACCTCTGTAACATAATCCGCTCTTCCAGTTTCAGTTACAGAAGTTATGCTCCCCTTATCTGAAACTCTATATTTTGCGTTTCTCTTGGAATTTCCATAATCCTTTTCATTATCAGCATTTATCTTGCTTATCTTTTTATGAACCTTATCCTGAAATCTATCTTTCTCATGAACGATTTTTCCTCTGTAATCATCGGTATCCTTTAGCTTACTTTCTTCAGGTATAATGTTTGTTTCACTATGGAGCATTTCTTTTTCAATGCTTGCCTTGTGCCTTTCCTTAAAGTCCTTTTTCAGCTTCTTTCCCATAGGTTACCTCACTTCTTCCGGCTTGGTAGTCATCTTCTGATATAAAATTGTATCTTTCGGAAACTTATCAAGGAAAGGTACAATAGTATTTCCAAAGAATAGTAGTCCCTCACCCTCATTGGAGTTGGTAACATATCTAAGCTGAGGAAGTGAGATTTTAAGTTTTCTTGCAAGTATCTCTCTATCTCCTGAAGCCTGATTTAACATTAAGACAAAGTCCGTATTATCAAAGATATTTTCAATTTCCTTACTCATAAGTAGGTCTTTGACATTTTGCGTGATACCTGTCGGGATACCTCCCCATTTTCTAAAACGTTTCCAAATCTCAACCGAATAGGATGCTGTCTGTTCATCTTTTAAAAGTAAATGAAACTCGTCGATATAGTACCTTGTAGCCTTGTTTCCTCTGTTTTGTGACACCTTATTCCACACCTGATCCTGAATAACAAGCATTCCTATTTTCTTTAGCTGACTTCCAAGTTCTTTAATATCAAAACAAAGGAGCTTCTTATTCAAATCCACATTTGACCTGTGATTAAAGACATTAAGAGAACCTGATACATAGATTTCCATCTCTGTTGCCAGCTTCTTACCAACCTTTTCCTCCTGTCCTTTTAACATATCGTATAGGTCTTGCAGTATTGGCATATTATCAGGAGTCGGATTTTCAAAATACTTTTCATAAATCTTAGGTAGGCATCTATCTATAACGGACTTTTCTTCTGCTGTAAGACCACTACCGCCTACTACAAGCTCAAGCATACTCATAATAAAGTTTGCCTTGTCTTTCAGCGGGGCATCCCCATCCCCGTAGTTCATGTTTATATCAAGGGGATTCAGGTAATCCTTTGACTTACTGCTGACCTTAATGACTTCTCCCTTAAACTGCCTTACGAGGTTTCCATACTCTCCTTCCGGATCGCAGATAATCACATCATCATCTGTTACTAAAATCGCATTTGCCATTTCTCTTTTGGCACTAAAGGATTTACCGCTGCCCGGAGTTCCGAGGATTAGACCGTTTGGGTTCTTTAATTTCTTTCTATCTGCCATAATCAGGTTATGGCTTAGGGCATTTAGTCCGTAGTAAAGACTATTACTTGAATTGATAAAAAGCTCCTCTGTGGTAAATGGCATAAATACTGCCGTTGATGAACTTGTCAGTCCTCTATCTATTTCAATCTTATTTACACCAAGAGGCAGCACGCTCACTAAACCTTGTTCCTGAGAATGGTCAAGTCTTTTCAGCTTACAGTTATGCTTATTTGCAATGGAGCTTATTTGAGCAATTGTGTTATCGAGCTTTTGCACTGTCCTTGCAAAGTTCATAAAGACGATACTTACCACAAACATTCGCTCATCTCTTGTCTGCAAGTCTTTTAAGAGGCTTTTTACATCTTCCCCATAGGTGATTAAGTCCGATGGAAGAATGTCCATATCATAACCGCTTCTTACCGCCTTCTTATTTTCCTCAATCTTCATCTTATCAATATCAGTGTTTTTTCGTTTTACCATCTTAATGGCTTCCGATTGGTCGATTGCCCTAATATGAAAGGAAATATTGATGTTATCGTCAATATCCAAAAACTCGGATAACATCCTATCTGAAAGCTCACTGGCAAGGATTTGAAAATGACTTGTTGCTCCGATAAATTTTCCAAACTTAAAGTACCTTGACGGTGTAAAATTGAACTCATCAGGCACGATATATGTTTTGGTGCTTTCCCTTTTCTTTAGATCTTTGTAGGAAAATTCAAATGTTTTATTTGGATTTAAAACATCATGAAGTATCTTTAGCCTTTCTTCTCCGTTTAGGCTTTCTGCTCTCACACCCATGCTCTTTAGATTAGATAATATATCTATCTCCAGTCTTTCAAGTTTTGATGTTGCCTGCTCTAAATTATCCGCTTTCACTGTAAAGGTTACATACTTTGATTTTTTAAGTCCGTTATTTCCCTTTACAATCTGGCTTTTAAGCATCTCTCTAAATTCAAAGCGTATATCGTCAAAACCGTCCTTTTTATCCGGTATCTGAATTGCCGACTTCATTTCTTCGTTTCGTCCGAGTTGATTGATATATGAAAACTCAATGCTGATGCTCGGATCAAAGGAATTTAGAAAGTTGGCAAACTGATTAAAAATCAAGTCCCTATCTTCATCTAAGGCAAGCTGATAGTTAATGTCCTGAAAGGCTATACTTTTACTGAAGTGCTTTTCATCAAGCTGGCATATTCCGCTTTTTAAAAGCCTTAGATAGGGAATGGTATCTTCTACCGTATATCTTTTCGGTTCTTTCTTAAAGATAAGGTCAAGGATTCCTCCCTTATCTTTTTTTGACTTGCAATTACTTTTCTTTAAGTCCCGCTTTTGACTTCTCAATGCCTTTTCGTTTTGCATGAGTTTTATTTGCTGAATTTTTCTTTTCTTGTTCAAGGTAAACCTCCTTTCTCACTCTCTTTTTTGGCTGATAAAACTTATGAAGGTAGATGTGCTTAAAATATTTCTCAAAGGTCAGTCCGTCCTTTTCAAATAGTGTGATGAAAAAGATAGGAAGCGTGGACACGATAAGGAATATGACAGCTATGTCATTTGGCACAAACTTCCTCATAAATAAATAGACTGGTATTCCAACCAGTCCTGCAAGTGTGAAGCCTATGAGCTGCCTTTTCGTTAGGTTAAAAGCAACCTTTGTCTTTACCCTATTTAAGTCTTTAGGGATTGGTACATATGCCATATCTTACCTCCCATCTTCTTTACCCTTTGACAGCCCCTCAAAGTGTTCATATACAGAGCCGATTTCTTCCTGAATACTCTCTATCTGTTCATTCGTACTTTTGTTATATCTTTCCTGCATTAAGCAAAAATCATTATGGCAGCGACCGATGTCCTCTGTTTTTTCTTCCAATTCTTCCACCTTATTATGAAGCCTGATCCTATCAATTATCGCCATAATACCCGCTCCAATTACTACTGCTGTAAATACTGTTTTTCTTTTGTTCATACTATCTTTCCTTTCTTTTAGTGTGCATTTAACACGCTTTTGGCCAGTGTTCCGCTCTTTAGCATCATTAACCCCAGCAAAACCGCATAGCCAAGTATCGTCATGGTACTTGTGTGTATATCTGTTATCTTAATCGTCTTAACTAAAACTGCGTAAATTCCAAGACAAACCATTAAAAAGAGTCCTTGTAGCCCAAGTGCAAATAGTCCTTTGATGTAGTTTGTTCCAATCTGTCCCCACTCCTTGTTTCCCATTGTGGCAAATGGAATGGCTGAAACCGATGAGTAAACATAAATCTCAAACATTCTTCCGTAAACCACAAGCATAATCACAACGGATATTACCTGTATAGCAACCTTAATGAGTGAGGTTTCAAAGAGAATCATGACAAGTTCTCCAAGCCCCTTTTCTTTTAGGGTATCCATCATTGCCACTATCTGATCTCCGGAAACGGTGGCAGAGGTATTTATCACCCCTGCCGCCTTATTTACCATGTGCTGTGCCACATCAAAAACTGCCATCGAAAACTCAAAGGCATGGGATACTAACCATACAGCAATCCACATCTTGATGATGTACTTGAAAAATTCAAAGGTATCTGTATCGTGCATATTGTTCTTTTGCATTACCATATTGATAAGCTCGATACAAAGAACTGCTGTGATGATTAGTCCCGCTATTGGAATGATAACGGAATCGTTAATGCTTTTGATAAAGGCAAATACATCTCCGTTCCATCCCATAGGAGTTTTTCCTACATCTGTTGCAACTGCACCAACTTTATCGTTGATGTCAAGAAACATGGACTCTAAGTTTGCTTGAATACCGCCCAGTAGAAGCTCCTTAAAGAATTCTTCTATCTTGTCGAATATTCCAAACATCTAAGCTCTCCTTTTCTTCTTAATTGAGTACACCCGCAAGTAGTGGAATGAGCTTAAGTCCGATAAGAACGATACCTCCTCCAGCCATAAGCTGCTTAATACCTTGGCTCTTAGCACCGGGATTGTCATTACCATATCCTTCCATCAGGTTGATAACGCCCCATGCTCCAAGTCCTGCACCTACTGCCATAACCAAAATCTTTAATACATTAACTGCCTGTGTAAAAAATGCCATAAGTTATTCCTCCTCATTTTCTTCTTTCTTTTCAATTTTGTTGTAGGACTTCACTACAAAGTTTTTGTAAGTCTTTCCCTCTTTTTCACGCTTCTTAAAGTAGCCAAAGATGTGGATTAAATCACCTTTTTCAAAGTCATTTGCCTTCTCTGCTTTTTCTCCATAGGCTGCACAGTTGATGTACTCCTTGCCTTTACCGTACTTTTTTACAAGCGTGAAGTTTGCAACTTCCACTTTCTCTCCTTCATTTTCAAAACTTGAGAAGGTAGGCTCCGCCACTAAGTTGGCGTTGATGTTAATCATTTCCTGCTTCATTAAAAATTTCTCCTTTTCAATTCAATAAAAAAGCGACTGGAGTATTTCTTTTCCAATCGCTGATACTCTTACTATTTAGTTTTTTCTTAGTGGGACTTCTGATCCTTATCATCTTATCTCCTTTATTGTCTTTAACATATTTAAGTGAATTAGCATTTTGTCGTGTATATATTAGTGAAAGGTACTTGAAATACTAGTTCGCTAATTAGTGAGTTTCCCCTATTTATTGATCGCAATATAAATTGAAAATAGGTATGAAAAAAGACGATAGATTTTTTTCTTTTCTATCGTCTTACGCATTTAGTATTCAATTTTTCAGTTCAACAAACTGGGATTTATATTTTACTTACAAAATAGTATGAAAAACTATACGAATAAGTAGAATTAAAATTGCACCTACTATTCATACAGCAATTACTTTTTGAAAATTTCTTTTTTCTTGTTTAGCCGTATAATTATACCATTTCATAAACGGATACCTCCAAAATTCCAAATTTATTTAATCTAATAACTAGGGAGTTCAAGATGTACTAAATATCCAGTACTTCTACTATTTCTCCATTTTTTTCTTTAAACATAATTTTTTTGACTACTTCTTCTCCTAAATATTTTGTAAACTTAGTCAATTCTGTTGATACTTCAAATACTATATTATGTTTTATATCACTTAATTCAAAACTCGAATCATATCTTGTTTTATCTGACCAATAGTTCCAATTTATATCTGTCCTTTCATAATAAACATAGTTTCCTTTTGGAGTTACAAATACTCTTTTATTTATTAACTTCTTTTCATCTTCGGATTTAAATATTTCAGAATACAGCTTCATCCCTTTAAATACTTTGTAATTGCTAATTTTATCATTTGAAATATTTAATTTAATTTCTTCATACTTCATAGAAAACCTCCACAAATTCAAATTTATCTAGCTCTATTATATCAAATATACCCTCGACCATATAGTTATAACAGTAAATCTTACAATCTTGTAATTACCGTATTTCTATTAAGCTTAACCTTGCCTTTTCTCTTTATATATTCTTCAATATCAAACACATTCTTCTTGTCATAATCTTCTAAGAACTTATAGTTCTTATGCTTTGTGATGTCGAATTTATCTGAAAGAAAAGGTCTTACACCTCTAAGCTGAAAAATACATTTACTACCGTCCATTACAGTAATCTCATCTTGGCTCATCAGTTCCTTACCTGTCTTTTGATAATTAAGTCCGAAAGACTTTTGATTTGACCTTGTTTCCGATGTGTTATATAAATCTATCGTTTCTTTTCCCAGTGTTTCAGACAATTCTTTTAGTGTAGTTTTCTCCTTGCCACCAAGGAACAAGGTACTATCACAGTTACCTACGATTGTATCGGCATTATCCTTATAGATTGCCTTTAACTGAGATTGTGCTTGAAGTATGATACTTGCTGATATTTCTCTGGAACGGATTGTTGCTATAAGTTTCTCAAACTTTGGAATTAAGCCGATGTTTGCAAATTCATCAAGCAAGCATCTCACATGAACAGGTAATCGTCCGCCATATACATCATCTGCCTTATCACATAAGAGATTAAAAAGTTGTGAGTACATAATGGAAACTACAAAGTTAAAAGTATCGTCTGTATCAGAGATAATAACAAAGAGTGCTGACTTTCTATCTCCGAGGGTATCAAGCTCAAGTTCATCTTCTTTCATCAAGTCCCTAAGTTCCCTAATATCAAATGGAGCAAGTCTTGCACCACAAGAGATAAGAATAGATTTTGCCGTTTTTCCCGCAGCCAATTTGTACTTTTTATATTGCTTGACTGCAAAGTGTGTAGGCTCTTTCTTTTCCAGTGCTTCAAAGAGTCTGTCTATCGGATTCATATAGGTTTCATCATCTTCTCTAACTTCTGAAGCGTCTATCATATCGAGAAGTGTTGCAAAGTTCTTTTCTTCTCTTGGAGCTTCATAGAAGATGTAGCCGATAAGGGCTGTATAGTAGAGCTTTTCAGCTTTGACCCAAAAATCTTCACCTGCTTTTTCGCCCTCTCCTTTCGTATTTGCTATGATTGTCTGCACCAATTTCAGAATGTCTTTCTCAGAACGGATATAGGCAAAGGGATTGTATTTCATGGACTTTTTGAAGTTAATGGTATTTAAGATTTTAATCTCATAGCCATTATTCTCAAGCATCTTGCCGCACTCAAGGACTATCGTTCCTTTCGGATCGGTTACGCAATAACTACTGTGCATTTGCATAAGGTTTGGTTTTACATAAAATCGGGTTTTTCCACTTCCTGAACCACCGATAACAAGCACATTTTTATTTCTCGCATACTTTGGATTAGCCGGTCTACCATTCATTGTTAATCGCTCAGTTTGTGTAAGCAAAATATTATTTTGAAACTTTTCATCCATATATGGCTCTATATCTTTTTTAGTTCCCCATCTTGCCGATCCATACTCTTTTCCCTGCCTAAACTTTTTAGCGTTTTTCCCTTTTGTATAGACAATGAATTTGATTAAAGCAGCCACTCCTATACCTATTAAAATATCCGCCGGATGAATACTCGGAAGAAAGCTCATTGTGTTAAGCTCCAATATCCCCTGAAATATTTTATCTATCACATCTCCTCCAACATAGCTTCTTACATGATTTGAAAAGATGTTTCCTAAATAGAAAAATGCAAGATAGGGAATATTCTGCTTTAGAAACTTTACCTTATCCTGCACCTTAAATAAGCCTTTGATGTCCTTTAATATCTTATCTATCATAGGCTCTGCTCCTTTTGTTTATTCTTGATTTTATCTTTGGAAACAGAGTTTTTAGCCATTTCCTTGAACTTTTCAATATTCTTATGGATAGATTCTTTTCTTTCCGTTTTCTTTTCCGATTCTGACAGGGCATGCTTAAAGGCTTTCTCCATAACCTTCATATCTTTAGCTTGAAAGAATACTGAATATTTCCCACTCTCCTTATCTTTCATGACTGAAAACTTTACGCCATACCGATTAAGTTCTTTTTTCAGTTCCTTAAGCTCTGCTTCTTCAACCGGAATTTCTTCAAGCTGTCCCTTTTTAACCATATCTTTTAGCTTTACTTCATTTCCGTTGCTATTTACAAGTTTTTCAAATCCTCCAAGCTTTTCTGCTTCTTTCATCAGTTTCTTTAATAAGTTCAGAATTAGCTTTCCTGTTACTTTAGCAGCTCTTACTTCCATATTCAGCGTTTTTCTTGCTATTTCTTCATTGATCAAGTTCTCTCACCTCCGTTCAGTAACCTCTCTTTATTACGAGCCAGCTTATCCTTTTGAATAGCCTTTCTAAAATCTTCTCCTACAACCATAACAGGAATACACATCTCTATAATTCGTGAATAAATCCTCTGATACTCCACACTTTCTGTACAATTTACAATTGTGTCGTAAGAAAGGTTTGTGGTGAAAATAGTCGGTTTCTGTTTTAAATACCTGTTATTCACAATGTTATATACCTGCTCTTTAGCATAGCTTGTATCTCTTTCAATTCCTAAATCATCCAAGATAAGAACAGACGTATTCACAAGCGATTCTATATATGCGTTCTTGTCAAAATCAAATCCTCCCTTTTGCAGTTCATTGATAATCTGTGAAAAATTTCTTATTTTAACGCTTATTCGATACTGTTCAATAAGGCTATTTGCAATGGAGCAGGCAAGATAGGTCTTTCCGCTACCTACTGAGCCATAAAAAAGGAGTCCGATGTTTTCTTTTTTCATTTCCTCATATTTTTTTACAAAGTTCTTTGCAATGATAAGGCTTTGATTTTCTTCTCCCTGATAATTTTCAAATGTGTATGACCACTGAATAATCGAGTTAAAGCAGCTACTCTTTAATCGTTCAATCTCCATCTGCTTTTGTCTTTCTTTTTCTTTTGCTTCTCTATTTCTATCGCATTTACAAGAAATCTTAAATATCATCTTGTTATCAAAGAACTCCATCACTTTTCCGTCTTTTCTTTCATGGCAGACTTTGCAATAGGCGTGTCCATCTTTGATATACTCTTTTTCAGGATCATAAGAGTACTCTACATCCTCTATCATTACTTTTTCCAATTCTTTCATCATAGGTGTTCTCCTTTATCATATTCTTCCCATGTCGGTATATTTGATGTTTTCACTTCTTTTCCTCTCCCCTGATCTTTATAGAACCAAGAAAGGATTGTTGCTTTATGGTCTTTATATGTCTTTCCGGTGCTTTTGATATATGCAGATAGCCTTTCAATGTAATTATCAAGCTGTGAGTTCATTATGATTTGTAAATCGGATATATCTTCAGCAGCTAAAAATACATTTTGAAATGTTCCAAGTCCGTTTACACCAAAACTATATTCTCTCTTACTATACTTACTCTTATTATTCTCTATATAGTTAGAGTCAAGATTTTGAACTTCCTGAAGTTCATTTTCTTTACTTCTGAGGTTAAAATCTTTTACTTCTGAAGTTAAGTTTTTTGACTTCTGAAAGTCATTTTCTTTTACCGCTAATATGCTCATAAAGTCTTTAACATATATGACATTCGGCTTACCAAGCCCAAGCCTTACTCTTTCAATCAGTCCGATTCCTTTTTTCATATCGAGTTCATCTAATGTTTTTATAGCTGTCGGCTTTGAGATATTTCTTCTTCTCATAATTTCTTCGACTGTGAAATAGATAAATACTCTGCCTTCCTTGTCCACCCAATTATTCTTAAAGGACATTCCTGTTCGTTTCAAAAGCATAGAATAAAGGATAATTGCTTCAGCAGACAGTCCCTTAAATTCTTCTCCGTCTACCAATATTTCAGGTACTTTTAGAAAGTTAAATCTTTCTGCTTCTCTGTTATAGAAATAGTCAAAGTCCATCGCTTCACCTCCTCCCCAAAAAATTGGCAAAGAAAAAGACGATAGTTTTTCTTCTATCGCCTTTGGTAACCATTTGTATGAATTTTTTTAGATTGATTTTATTGCTTCATTGATTCCCTGAAGGAATGCTATAACAGCTGCTCCGACCATCGGTATTCCATAAGGACTTAACAAAAATCCTAATACCAATGCCTCAATGCCAAGTGATATATCTTTTTGCATAAATGATCCTATTGCAGCAACTATACACATCAGCATTAAGAAATACAGAATAGTTGTTCCTATGCCAAGTATAAATGTCAGAAAGGCAGTAAGGATACTCAGCAGCAAGCTGATTGGAAATAAGATTATTTTTATTATCCATCTCATAAATACCCTCCATTTCTACTAAATCATTTTAAAATGCTTTAACGCATCCATAATAGCTTCCTCTTTTTCCAGTGTGCATTGTGGAATAGCCTGTTTCTCTTTTTTTGATTTATTATAATGCTCCCTCAGTACAATTCCACATTTCTTTTTAATCTGTGCAATATAGAGTGTCGAAACCTTTAAATCAAATTTTTCCAATATATATTCCTTGATTTGTGCATAAGTCGCTTTACTTTCAGCACTTGTCAAATCAAGCTCATCAAGCTTAATTTCAACATCTATATGTTTGTCGACATCAAGTTTGGACAATAACGCTACCGTCTC
>NZ_JAQFJH010000021.1:0-35252 GCF_030440025.1 Streptococcus sp. SO2 | reverse complement strand
TCATAACCCGAAGGTCGTAGGTTCAAATCCTGCTCCCGCAATTTGGCTCGGTAGCTCAGTTGGTAGAGCAATGGATTGAAGCTCCATGTGTCGGCGGTTCGATTCCGTCTCGCGCCATATTTTATTTATAACTTGGAAGGGTAGCGAAGAGGCTAAACGCGGCGGACTGTAAATCCGCTCCTTCGGGTTCGGGGGTTCGAATCCCTCCCCTTCCATTACTTTAGTTACGGGCATAGTTTAAAGGTAGAACTAAGGTCTCCAAAACCTTCAGTGTGGGTTCAATTCCTACTGCCCGTGTTAATATGATTATGGCGGGTGTGGTGAAGTGGTTAACACACCAGATTGTGGCTCTGGCATGCGTGGGTTCGATCCCCATCACTCGCCTATTTTATATTATTGGGGTATAGCCAAGCGGTAAGGCAAGGGACTTTGACTCCCTCATGCGTTGGTTCGAATCCAGCTACCCCAGTTACTATTTGCCGGCGTGGCGGAATTGGCAGACGCGCTGGACTCAAAATCCAGTGTCCGCAAGGACGTGCCGGTTCGACCCCGGCCGCCGGTATAGTAATAAAGACAAGGTTTTCGGACCTTGTTTTTTGTTTTGGTAAAGATTTTGATTAAGTACAGATAACTGATGAATCATCTTTTTCTTCTTATTCTAGTCATTTTTAGTGTATTTTTGGTATAATATTACTTATTCACAATTTATTTTGATTATGAAAGAGTTTGGTGATTAATGTCTCGGTCTGTTGAATTACTAAAGAAACGTTACTTAAAGAATATAAAAGAGCACCCAGATTTATTTATTGGGATTGAGTTAGAATATCCTATTGTAAATTTAGAGGGTAAAGCTACAGATGGTGAAGTTGTTAAGGATCTCTTTCGGTATTTACCATCAGTACTGGGCTTTACTATCGAAAAAGTGGATGATTTTGGTAATCCAATTCAGTTGTTTGATCCAGTCAGCCAAGATACGATCTTATTTGAGGTTGCTTATATGACAATTGAGTTTGCATTCGGAAAAGCCAAATCTATCCGAGAGGTAGAAGAACGCTTTACCTTCTATATGGCTACGATTCAGAATAAGTTGGGGGAAGCTAATCATGCTATTGTTGGCTGCGGCATTCATCCCAACTGGGATAAAAATGAGAATTGTCCAGTGGCTTATCCCCGCTATCAGATGTTGATGGATTATCTGAATTTGAGTAGAAATGTAACTAAATCAGATTTACATCATTTCCCTGAGTATGGAGCCTTTATCTGTGGGAGTCAGGTTCAACTAGACATTTCAAGGTCCAACTACCTGCGTGTTATCAATGCTTTTACTCAAATTGAAGCAGCTAAAGCTTATTTGTTTGCAAATTCTGAGTTTTCAGGGGCAGATTGGGATACCAAAATTTCGAGAGATATTTTTTGGGAAGAATCCATGCATGGTATCTATCCAGAGAATGTAGGTGTCAATACTAGACTATTTAAAGATGAGGATGATTTTTTTGACTATCTAAATCATTCTGCGATTTTTACTGCGGAGCGTGATGGGCAGACCTATTATTTTTATCCGATTCAGGCTAGAGATTATTTGACTACACCTGAAATCCAAGCATTCACCCTTAATGGGGATGAGGTATTGATTCATCCTCAGGAGGAGGATTTCCAAACTCATCGTAGTTACCAGTACCAAGACTTAACGACTCGAGGAACAGTTGAGTTTCGTAGTGTGTGTACTCAGCCGCTTGATAGGACTTTTGCTTCTGCAGCCTTTCATTTGGGTTTGTTGCTCAATTTAGACAAGTTAGAAGCTTACTTGCAATCTGCACCATTTTTTACCACATTTGGTCTTGATTATAAGTCATTGAGGCGACAATTTTCTAAGAAAAGGCTCACAGATGAAGAAGAAGCTGCGGTTCTCGAGTTTTCTAAAGAGTTACTCACCCTAGCTGAGGCGGGACTGGAGAAAAGAGATAAGCAAGAAATGGTTTATTTAGAGCCTTTGAAGAAAGAATTGGGATTATAATTTCTCTTATAAAGGGAGAATTTTCTGAAAAATCATGATATAATGGAAGAGACTATAGATAAAGGATAGAGATTCATGACATTAGTTTATCAATCAACGCGTGATGCCAATAATACAGTAACTGCCAGCCAAGCTATTTTGCAAGGTTTGGCGACGGATGGTGGTCTGTTTACACCACTTACTTATCCAAAGGTAGATTTGGACTTTGACACATTAAAGGATGCTTCTTACCAAGAAGTGGCTAAATTAGTTTTATCAGCCTTTTTAGATGACTTTACGGCTGAGGAGTTGAACTGCTGTATCAACAATGCCTACGATAGCAAGTTTGATACTCCAGCGATTGCGCCATTGGTGAAACTGGATGGGCAATACAACTTGGAATTGTTCCATGGTTCAACGATTGCCTTTAAAGATATGGCCTTGTCTATCTTGCCATACTTTATGACGACAGCCGCTAAAAAGCATGGTTTGGAGAACAAGATTGTCATTTTGACAGCGACATCTGGTGATACTGGAAAAGCTGCTATGGCAGGGTTTGCCGATGTGCCTGGTACTGAGATCATCGTCTTTTATCCAAAGGATGGTGTCAGCAAGGTACAAGAGTTGCAAATGACTACTCAGACTGGCGACAATACTCATGTTATCGCTATTGATGGAAACTTTGATGATGCGCAAACAAATGTGAAACATATGTTTAACGATGTAGCTCTTCGTGAAAAGTTGGCTGCCAATAAACTGCAATTTTCATCAGCTAACTCTATGAACATTGGTCGTTTGGTACCACAGATTGTTTATTATGTCTATGCCTACGCTCAGTTGGTCAAGTCTGGTGAGATTGTGGCTGGTGAAAAGGTCAACTTCACAGTACCAACAGGAAACTTTGGAAATATTTTGGCTGCTTTTTATGCTAAACAAATTGGTCTGCCAGTTGGCAAATTAATCTGTGCTTCAAATGACAACAATGTGTTGACAGACTTCTTTAAAACCCGTGTTTACGACAAGAAACGTGAGTTTAAGGTGACGACTAGTCCATCTATGGATATCTTAGTATCTTCAAACTTGGAGCGTTTGATTTTCCATCTTTTGGGGAATGATGCGGTTAAGACAGCTGAACTCATGAATGCCTTGAGTACACAAGGACAATATGAATTGACAGACTTTGATGCAGCGATTCTGGAACTCTTTGCAGCTGAATATGCGACTGAGGAAGAAACTGCGACAGAAATTAAACGTGTTTATCAAACAGATGCCTACATCGAGGATCCACATACGGCGGTTGCCTCAGCTGTTTATAGAAAATACCAAGCGGCTACTGGGGATGCGACTAAGACAGTGATTGCTTCAACAGCTAGTCCATACAAGTTCCCAGTGGTTGCAGTAGAAGCGGTAACAGGAAAAGCAGGCTTAACTGACTTTGAAGCCTTGGCTCAATTACATGACATTTCAGGAGTGGCAGTGCCACCAGCGGTTGATGGCCTTGAAACGGCTCCAGTTCGTCATAAAACAACAGTGGCAGCTGCTGACATGCAAGCAGCGGTTGAGGATTATCTAGGACTTTAAGACAGAGGGAGTAAACTCGGTTGGGAAACCAACTGAGTTTCTTTTCATCAGGAGGAAGGATTGTTTAAGAAAAATAAAGACATTCTTAATATTGCATTGCCAGCTATGGGTGAAAACTTTTTGCAGATGCTCATGGGAATGGTGGACAGTTATTTGGTCGCTCACTTGGGCTTAATCGCCATTTCAGGTGTTTCAGTGGCTGGCAATATTATCACGATTTACCAGGCGATTTTTATCGCTCTGGGAGCTGCTATTTCTAGTGTTATTTCAAAAAGTTTGGGGCAGAAAGATCAGTCCAAGCTAGCCTACCATGTGACTGAGGCGTTGAAAATTACTTTACTATTAAGTTCACTTTTAGGCGCTTTATCCATCTTTGCTGGGCAAGAGATGATAGGACTTTTGGGAACTGAGCAGGCTGTGGCTGAGAGCGGTGGGCTCTACCTATCTTTGGTGGGTGGATCGATTGTTCTCTTGGGCTTGATGACGAGTCTAGGTGCCTTGATTCGTGCAACGCATAATCCGCGTCTACCCCTCTATGTGAGTCTGTTATCCAATGCCTTGAATATTCTTTTTTCAAGTCTAGCTATTTTTGTCCTTGATATGGGCATAGCGGGTGTTGCTTGGGGGACTATCTTGTCTCGCTTAGTCGGTCTTGTGATTTTGTGGTCGCAATTAAAGCTGCCTTTTGAGAAACCGACTTTTGGTTTAGATAAGGAACTATTGACTTTGGCTTTGCCAGCGGCAGGAGAACGTCTCATGATGCGAGCTGGAGATGTAGTGATCATTGCCTTGGTCGTCTCTTTTGGGACGGAGGCAGTAGCGGGAAATGCAGTCGGAGAAGTCTTGACCCAGTTTAACTATATGCCTGCCTTTGGCGTCGCTACGGCGACGGTCATGCAGGTAGCTCGAGCAGTTGGAGAGAATAACTGGGAAAGAGTAGATGATTTGAGCAAGCAAACCTTTTGGCTTTCTCTGCTTCTCATGTTGCCCTTAACTCTCAGTATCTATGCCTTGGGGACAACATTGACTCATCTCTATACGACGGACCCTATAGCAGTTGAAGCGAGCGTTTTGGTGGCACTGTTCTCTCTACTAGGAACTCCCATGGCGACAGGGACAGTTATATATACGGCAGTGTGGCAGGGATTGGGAAATGCTCGCCTCCCCTTTTATGCGACAAGTATTGGGATGTGGTGTATCCGTATAGGGACAGCCTATCTTATGGGTATTGTTCTTGGTTGGGGCTTGCCTGGTATTTGGGCAGGGACTCTCTTGGATAATGGTTTCCGTTGGTTATTTCTACGTCACCGTTACCAGCGTTATATGATCTTGAAAGGATAGGAGATGCAAAAAATAGCCTTTATTTGGGATTTAGACGGGACTTTATTGGACTCTTACGAAGCGATTTTGTCAGGGATTAAGGAGACCTTTGCTCAGTTTTCTATTCCTTATGATAAGGAGAAAGTGAGAGAGTTTATCCTCAAGTTTTCTGTGCAGGATTTGCTGGAGAAGGTGGCAGAAGAGAGAAATCTGGATGCGGAAGTACTCAATCAGGTGCGTGCCCAAAGTCTGGCTGAGAAAAATGCCCAGGTAGTTTTGATGCCAGGTGCGCGTGAAGTGCTATCTTGGGCAGACGAAGCAGGGATTCAGCAGTTTGTCTATACTCATAAGGGGGGCAATGCTTTTGCCATTCTCAGAGACCTGGGGTTGGAATCCTATTTCAAAGAGATTTTAACCAGTCAGAGTGGCTTTGCGCGCAAGCCCAGTCCAGAAGCGGCGACCTATCTGCTAGACAAGTATGAGTTGGATTCTGAGAACACCTACTATATAGGAGACCGGACTTTGGATGTGGAATTTGCCCAGAATAGTGGCCTTCAAAGCATCAACTTTTTAGAGTCTTCTTATGAAGGGAATCACAGGATTCAAGAGTTAGCAGATATTCCTCATATTTCTGAGGATTGGGGACGAGAAGATTGTGTCAGTTTTGTGACAGAAACCTAACAAACTATTTCAAGTAATCGAGTTTGTTACAAGGAATAGACAGTTCTGTTAAATAGGCCCGAGAGGGCTTTTTTTCTGCTTTTTTTGTGTTATGATAGACAGGTACTCATTTGAAAGGAATATGAACGAATGAAGAAAAGAATTATTTTAGCCTCAACAGTAGCCTTATCTCTTGCTCCCGCATTAGGAGCTAAAGCTCAAGAAATCTCTTGGACAGCACGTAGCGTTGAGCAAATCCAAAATGACGTGACGAAAAACGAAAACAAAAACAGCTATACAGTTCAGTATGGTGATACCCTGAGCACGATTGCAGAAGCTTTGGGAGTAGATGTGACGGTTCTTGCTAATTTGAACAAAATCACCAATATGGACTTGATTTTCCCAGATACTGTCCTCACTACAACTGTTAATGAGGCAGAAGAGGTAACGGAAGTTGAAATCCAAGCTCCTCAATCAGATGCTAGTGAAGAAGTGACGACTGCGACAGCTGATTTGACGACGAATCAAGTGACAGTCGATGAACAAACAGTTCAAGTAGAAGACCTTTCTCAACCAATTGAGGAAGCTCCAACTGCAACAGAGACTGAAAAACCAGCAGAAGTAGCGCCAAGTTCAGAAGTTTCTGAGACAGCGACAGTTGCTGAAGAGACACCATCTACAGAAACATCTGTAGCTGAAGAAACAGCTGAAACGACTCCAGCGGAAGCACCAGTAGCAGAAACAACTAGTCCAGTTGAAGAAGCTCCACAAGCAGCGACTCCAGCTACCGAAGAAACGGCAGCAACAACTCCAGCAGAAGCCCCAGTAGCAGCTGCTCCAGCAACTGAAACACCTGCTGATACAACAGGATCAAGTGCAACAGAAGAAGCAGCATCAACAGCAACTTCGACTTATCAAGCAGAGCAAAGCCAAACTCCTTCAAGAACATATTCAGCTCCAGCGGCTCCTGACTATGCAGGACTTGCTGTAGCTAAGTCTGAGAATGCTGGTCTTCAACCGCAAACGGCAGCCTTTAAGGAAGAAATCGCCAACTTGTTTGGCATCACATCCTTTAGTGGTTACCGTCCTGGAGACAGTGGCGACCATGGGAGAGGTTTGGCCATCGACTTTATGGTTCCAGTGAGTTCAGCACTTGGTGATCAAATCGCGGAATATGCAGTCAAAAATATGGCTAGCCGTGGTATCAACTATATCATCTGGAAACAACGTTTCTACGCTCCATACGATAGTAAATATGGACCAGCCTACACGTGGAATCCAATGCCGGATCGTGGTAGTGTGACCGAAAACCACTATGACCACGTTCACGTTTCAATGAACTAATCACTAAAATGGAAGTTGGGAACTGATTAAGTTCCCGCTTCTTTTTTTGTGTGATAGTTTCAGGGGAATGGGAAGATTATTCTGAAGCAAGGTGGGCCTGCTATTTTGACTCTGCTGAGTATGTTACTTTTGAAATAAGAAAACCAGCGTCCTGAGCGACGCTGGTTTTTGTATGCTCTTATCCATTTCGACGTTTACGGGCTAGTAGGGCTCTGTAAAAGAAGATATGATTGTTTTGGATATAGGGAAGGATTGAAAAACTAGCAATTCCAAAAGTGATCCAATTGAGGAAGTACCAAGGAAGTAGTTGTAAGTCGAGGACAAAGCGTTGAAATTTGTAACCCTTCATCAAGAAACGGCTGGTTTTCAGGATTTGACGGGGTTTAGCCTGTCCTAAATCTAGAGTGTCGCAGAGGAGGAATTCTACCTGCGAGTAAGCGTAATGTTGCGGGATATAGAGGGCATTTCCTACAATCATCAAGATGAGGCTCGCGAAAAAGTAGAGTCCAAAGGCCATAAGGAATTGCTCCGTTTCAACGGATGAGAGGTCTAATTTTGGAAATTCAGGATGTAGGGCGACAAATCTCCGAGCCAAGAGATTGCTATAAAAAAGAAAATAAACGCCTACTAAGTTTGGAATGCTCCATAAAAAAAGGTAGAAACGTTTGAGGAGTAGGGTCAGGAAGGCCTGCGAGAAGCGCTCTTCAGCAAAGAGGGCTAGACTAGATTTTACTGAGAGTTCCGTATCAGGATCCTTGAGGAGTCTGAGTGTCGCAAAGGCAGCACCTGCTAGAAAAATAGCGCTCATAAAAGAAACCACTAGCGGGAAGAGATAGGCTTGGAGAACTTGTGCCAGCATGCTGAAAAAGGATTGCTCTAAAACACTTTCTTGGAGACGAGCCAAGGGGTTGAGAAAGCCTGACAAGATGACCAACATACTAGGAAGGAGATAGACCAGAAGGAGGCGGGGATTTTCAGCCTGAAATTGCCTCGTCTGCAGACGAATGGTTTTTAAATCAATTTTTGGGTATTTCATTCTCTCATTATACCATAGTTCGTGACAGTTCCAGCTTTTTTTGATAAAATCATACAGTATGCCTTTGGGCGCAAAGTATGAACTGGGACTGTTTTTCCCAGCTTCGGAGGTAAAAAATGTCAGATTCACCAATCAAATACCGTTTGATTAAGAAAGAAAAACACACGGGAGCTCGTCTGGGAGAAATCATCACCCCTCACGGCACCTTCCCGACACCTATGTTTATGCCGGTTGGGACCCAAGCTACTGTCAAGACCCAGTCACCAGAGGAGTTGAAGGAGATGGGATCAGGAATTATCCTGTCTAATACTTATCATCTCTGGCTTCGTCCTGGAGATGAACTCATCGCACGCGCAGGTGGTCTCCACAAATTTATGAACTGGGACCAACCAATCTTGACGGATAGTGGTGGTTTCCAGGTTTATTCCCTAGCAGATAGTCGTAATATCACCGAAGAAGGAGTAACTTTTAAAAACCATCTCAATGGTTCCAAGATGTTCCTATCGCCAGAAAAGGCCATCTCTATTCAGAATAATCTGGGCTCAGACATCATGATGTCCTTTGACGAATGTCCTCAGTTTTACCAACCTTACGACTACGTTAAGAAATCCATCGAGCGTACCAGTCGTTGGGCTGAGCGTGGTTTGAAGGCTCACCGTCGTCCACAGGATCAAGGTTTGTTTGGAATTGTGCAGGGGGCAGGATTTGAAGACCTTCGCCGTCAGTCAGCTCATGACCTTGTCAGCATGGATTTCCCTGGATACTCTATCGGTGGTTTGGCTGTGGGAGAAACGCACGAAGAAATGAATGCCGTCTTGGATTTCACAACCCAGCTTCTCCCTGAAAATAAACCTCGCTATTTGATGGGTGTCGGAGCGCCAGACAGCTTGATCGATGGGGTCATTCGTGGTGTGGATATGTTTGACTGTGTCTTGCCGACTCGTATCGCTCGTAACGGAACTTGTATGACCAGCCAAGGTCGTTTGGTTGTCAAGAATGCCCAATTCGCTGAAGACTTTACGCCACTGGATCCTGAGTGTGATTGCTACACATGTAAGAACTATACACGCGCTTATCTTCGCCACCTGCTCAAGGCTGACGAAACCTTTGGTATCCGCTTGACTAGCTACCACAATCTCTACTTCTTGCTCAACCTCATGAAGCAGGTCCGTCAAGCCATCATGGATGACAATCTCTTGGAATTTCGTGAGTATTTTGTGGAAAAATATGGTTACAATAAGTCAGGGCGCAATTTTTAAAGTGTAAAAATAGAATGCCAAAATCCTAAGTTTTCTCTTAGGATTTTTCCTATTTTTTTGATAGAATAGGGAGTATAATGGAATGGAAATTAGGTGGTGTTTTGCTTCCTAATTTAATGGAGAATAGACTCGTATGCGTATTAAATGGTTTTCCTTGATTAGGATTACAGGTTTACTTTTGGTGCTTTTGTACCACTTCTTTCAAACGATCTTTCCTGGAGGATTCTTTGGGGTAGATGTCTTTTTCACTTTTTCAGGATTTTTGATCACCTCCCTCCTTTTAGAAGAATTTGGGAAGGCACGCCAGATCGATTTGCTGGGCTTTTTTAAGAGACGGTTTTACCGCATCGTGCCACCTGTGGTGCTGATGGTTTTGGTGACCATGCCTTTTACTTTCTTGGTTCGTCAAGACTATGTTGCTGGAATTGGTGGCCAGGTTGCTGGAGTTCTCGGTTTTATGACCAACTTCTACGAAATGTTAACAGGGGGAAGTTATGAATCCCAGTTCATTCCGCATCTCTTTGTTCACAACTGGAGCCTAGCTGTTGAGGTTCACTACTATATCCTTTGGGGCTTAGCGGTTTGGTTTTTATCGAAACGTTCAAAATCTAGTAGTCAATTGAGAGGGATGGTCTTTCTCCTTTCTGCTGGAGCTTTTATCATTAGCTTTTTCTCCATGTTTATTGGTAGTCTAATGGCGAGTTCCTATTCATCTGTCTACTTTTCAAGTTTGACCCATGTCTATCCCTTCTTTTTAGGAAGCATTTTGGCGACGGTTGTGGGGGTTCGTCAGACGAGCGATTTAGTCAAGCAGTTTGATCGGATGTGGGATATTCGTCAGAATCTACTGGTATTTGCTGCAGGTCTCTTGGTGTTAATGCTCTTGACTTTCTTTGTCAAGTTCACCTACCTGTTTGCGTACTTATTTGGTTTCTTGCTAGCAAGTTTAGCGGCAGTGACCATGATTTTTGCTGCGCGTGTCTTGCATGAGAAAACGCCTGAGATACAAGAACCTCGGATCATTACATTTTTAGCGGATACCAGCTATGCGGTTTATCTCTTCCACTGGCCTTTTTATATTATCTTTTCTCACTTGATGAGTAATCTGCCTGCTGTTATTCTGACGATCATCTTTTCTTATTTCTTTGCTATCCTATCCTTCTATATTATTGAGCCGTTGATTGCCGGTAAATCCAATCCTTTAATACGGAAGATTAGTCGATTACCTCATATTAAACCAATTAGTGCTACTGGTGCTGGCATTCTTACCTTGCTTACCTTGATTATCATAGCTGTGGCTCCTCAGGTTGGAGCTTTTGAGACAGACTTGATGGTCAATGGTTTCAAACAAGCCCAGACCAATATAGGACAAACAAAGACTCTTGCTGAACAAGCTGAACTGAGTCGCCTAGGAATTTCTGAGGGAACAAGCCTAATAGGAGATTCGGTAGCCTTGCGTGCCAATACAGCCTTACAAGAGGCACTCCCTGAAGCGAATATCAATGCCCAGGTTAGCCGAACGACCAAGCAAGCCAATGACATCATGCTCAATAACAGTCAGAACAAGGCGCTGCTAAAAACAGTTGTCATTGCAACGGGAGTCAACAATCCTGAAGGTTACAAGAATGATTTGGACAGCATCGTGAACAATCTACCGAAAGGACACCATCTGATACTGGTGACACCTTATGAGGGAGACAAGAGCAAGGACACTTACACATCAGTGGAGCAGTATGCGGCTTATGCACGGGAATTAGCTGAAAAGAATCCTTACGTGAGCATCGCTGACTGGAATAAGGTTGCTAAGGAACATCCTGAAATCTGGGCTGGAACCGACCAAGTCCACTTTGGAAATGATAGCAACATGATTGAAGAAGGTGCTAAACTTTACGCAGAGACGATTGCAGCTGCTGTAAAGGCTGCTCAAGAACTGCCTGTAAAATCAAAATAAAATTAAAGAGTTGGAAAAATCCAGCTCTTTTAAAATATCTCTAGAAAATAGGTCTATACCATTTACAAATGAAAAAGAAAGGTTTATAATGTAATTGACATAATAAATTCTAGAATCAATCTATCAAGGAGGTTATCATTATGCCTAATTATATTAAAGCGGATCAGTTTTTCTACCCACACGGAGTTCGTCGTGGCGGTTACTTGGAACTTGTGGATGGCAAGTTTGGCAAACATGTAGAACAGATTCCCGAGGGAGCTGAGGTGATTGACTATACAGGTTATAGCATTGCCCCAGGACTTGTGGATACCCATATTCATGGATTTGGTGGTGTGGATGTCATGGATAATAACATCGAAGGAACCCTTCATACCATGAGTGAAGGATTGCTTAGCACGGGTGTTACCAGCTTCTTGCCAACGACCTTGACTTCCTCTTACGAGCAGTTGCTTGCAGTAACTGAAAATATCGGTGCTCGTTACCAGGAAGCAAGTGGAGCCAAGATTCGTGGGATCTATTTTGAAGGTCCGTATTTCACAGAGAAATACAAAGGAGCCCAAAACCCTGCCTATATGAAAGACCCTCGTATGGATGAGTTTCGTGCTTGGCAAAAAGCAGCCAATGGCCTGCTCAATAAAATCGCCCTTGCGCCAGAACGCGAAGGTGTAGAAGACTTTGTTCGTACGATTACGGGTGAAGGAGTGACCGTTGCTCTTGGGCACTCCAATGCGACTTTTGATGAAGCTAAAAAAGCAGTCGACGCTGGAGCGAGTGTTTGGGTACATGCCTACAATGGGATGCGTGGGTTGACTCACCGTGAGCTCGGTATGGTGGGAGCCATGTATGAATTGCCACATACTTATGCAGAGTTGATCTGTGACGGTCACCACGTAGATCCAAAGGCCTGTGATATTTTGCTCAAGCAAAAAGGAACTGAAAATATCGCCCTTATCACAGACTGTATGACAGCTGGTGGCTTGGAAGATGGAGATTACATGTTGGGAGAATTCCCAGTAGTTGTTGCTAATGGAACTGCTCGCCTCAAATCGACAGGCAATTTGGCAGGTTCTATCCTTAAACTCAAAGATGGTTTGAAGAATGTGGTCGAATGGGGCATTGCGAATCCGCATGAAGCAGTCATGATGGCCAGCCTCAACCCAGCAAAATCTGTTCACATCGATGATGTCTGTGGTCAAATCCGTGAAGGTTACGACGCCGACTTTATCGTATTAGATAAAGATTTGGAATTGGTAGCAACCTACCTAGATGGTGTGAAACGTTATCAAGCCTAAAAAGATAAAAATAGGGGTCAATAAAGGACTCCTATTTTTATGATAGGCTGAAAAGCTATTTAAAGAAGTCTTCCTAAAGGGAAAGGCAAGCAAAATCCTTTTCTTGTAATAAAAAATTAGATATAATATACGATACAAAGGAAGTAGTAAGAATGTATCGTGTTATAGAAATGTATGGGGATTTTGAACCGTGGTGGTTCATAGAAGGTTGGGAAGAAGATGTCATCATGAGTCAATCTTTTGACAAGTATTATGATGCTCTAAAATATTATAAATCATGCTGGTTTGAGCTGGAAAAGAAGAATCCTCTTTATAAGAGTCGGAGTGATTTGATGACTATTTTTTGGGATCCTGCCGACCAACGCTGGTGTGATGAGTGTGATGAGTATTTGCAACAGTACCATTCTTTGGCACTTTTACAGGATGAGCAAGTCATTCCCGATGAAAAGCTACGTCCAGGCTACGAAAAACAAACAGGTCAAGAAAAGCACCGTTCTTGCCGCATGAAATGGAGATAAAAAGTAACTTTTAAAAGTTGCTTTTTATTTTTTTCAATTTTTTGCGAATAGTTAGATAAGGAGGGCGGTATGGTACAAGAAATTGCACAGAAAATTATTGCTACTGCGAAAGAAAAGAAGGCTCAGGATATCTATTTCATTCCCAAGGAAAAGTCCTACGAGCTTCACATGCGGGTTGGAGACGAGCGGTGTCTCGTTGACTCCTATGAGTTTGATGTTTTAGCTGCTGTGATTAGTCATTTCAAGTTTGTAGCGGGTATGAATGTAGGGGAGAAGAGACGTAGTCAGCTGGGCTCTTGCGACTATCAGCATGGGGAGAAGGTGTCTTCTCTGCGTTTGTCTACCGTAGGAGATTATCGGGGACATGAGAGTTTGGTTATTCGTTTGTTACACGATGAAGAGCAGGATTTGCATTTTTGGTTTCAGGATATTAAAGAATTGGGCAAGCAGTACAGGCAACGGGGACTCTATCTCTTTGCAGGTCCAGTCGGAAGTGGCAAGACGACCTTGATGCACGAATTGGCCAAGTCACTTTTTAAGGGGCAACAGGTTATGTCCATCGAAGATCCTGTCGAAATCAAGCAGGACGACATGCTCCAGTTGCAGTTAAATGAAGCGATTGGCTTGACCTATGAAAATCTCATCAAACTGTCTCTCCGGCATCGTCCTGACCTCTTGATTATTGGTGAAATTCGGGATAGCGAGACGGCGCGTGCAGTAGTTAGAGCCAGTTTGACAGGGGCGACAGTTTTTTCAACCATTCATGCCAAGAGTATCCGAGGTGTTTATGAACGCCTTCTGGAGTTGGGTGTGACGGAGGAGGAACTAGCAGTTGTCCTGCAAGGAGTCTGCTACCAGAGATTAATCGGGGGAGGAGGAATCGTTGACTTTGCAAACAAAGACTATCAAGAACACCAGCCAACTAGCTGGAATGAGCAGATTGATCAGCTTCTTAAAGATGGACATATCACAAGTCTTCAGGCTGAAACGGAAAAAATTAGCTACAGCTAAGCAGAAGAAAATCATCACTTTGTTTAACAACCTCTTCTCCAGTGGCTTTCATTTGGTGGAAATTATTTCTTTCTTGGGAAGAAGTGCCCTGCTAGAAAAGGACTATGTGGCCCAGATGCACCAAGGCTTGGCTCAGGGGAAATCATTCTCAGAAATGATGGAAAGTTTGGGTTTTTCAAGTGCCATTGTGACCCAATTATCTCTAGCTGAAGTGCATGGAAATCTTCACCTGAGTCTGGGGAAGATAGAAGAATATCTGGATAATTTGTCCAAGGTCAAGAAGAAGTTAATTGAAGTGGCGACCTATCCCCTGATTTTGCTGGGATTTCTCCTGCTAATCATGCTGGGGTTGAGAAACTATCTACTTCCCCAACTGGACAGTAGCAATATTGCCACTCAAATCATCGGCAATCTGCCACAAATATTTCTGGGACTAGTGCTGGTTTGCTCTCTATCTTTACTTTTAGCCCTCACTTTCTACAAAAGAAGTTCCAAGATGCGGGTTTTCTCGATGTTGGCACGGGTTCCCTTTCTAGGAATCTTTGTCCAGACCTATCTGACGGCCTATTACGCGCGTGAATGGGGCAATATGATTTCGCAGGGAATGGAGCTGACGCAGATTTTTCAGATCATGCAGGAACAAGGTTCCCAGCTCTTTAAAGAAATCGGTCAAGATCTGGCTCAAGCCCTGCAAAATGGCCGCGAATTTTCTCAGACTATAGGAACCTATCCTTTCTTTAAAAAGGAGTTGAGTCTCATCATCGAGTATGGGGAAGTCAAGTCCAAGCTGGGGAGTGAGTTGGAAATCTATGCTGAAAAAACTTGGGAAGCCTTTTTTACCCGAGTTAATCGTACCATGAACTTAGTACAGCCACTGGTTTTTATCTTTGTGGCTCTGATTATCGTTTTACTTTATGCGGCAATGCTTATGCCCATGTATCAAAATATAGAGGTAAATTTTTAAAGTGAAAAAACTCATGACAAATTTAAAAAAAGCCAAGGTTAAAGCTTTCACTTTGGTAGAGATGCTAGTGGTCTTGCTCATCATCAGTGTTCTTCTCTTGCTCTTTGTGCCCAATTTGACCAAGCAAAAGGATGCCGTAGATGATAAAGGAAAAGCTGCTGTTGTCAAGGTCGTAGAAAGCCAGGCAGAGCTCTATAGTCTGGACAAGAATGAAGATGCTAGCCTTAGCAAATTACAAGCGGACGGCCGTATCACAGCTGAGCAAGCCAAAGCTTATAAAGACTACCATGCAAAACAAAAAACAAGTCAAACTGTTGCAGATTAAGGCCTTTACCATGCTGGAAAGTCTCTTGGTTTTGGGACTTGTAAGTATGATTGCCTTGGGCTTGTCCGGTTCTGTCCAGTCCACTTTTGCAGCGGTAGAGGAGCAGATTTTCTTTATGGAGTTTGAAGAACTCTATCGGGAAACACAAAAACGCAGTCTAGCCAGTCAGCAAAAGACCAGCTTGAACTTAGATGGACAGACGATCAGTAATGGCAGTCAAAAGTTGACAGTTCCTAAAGGAATTCAGGCACCATCAGGACAAAGCATTATATTTGACCGAGCTGGGGGCAATTCGTCCCTGGCTAAGGTTGAATTTCAGACTAACAAAGGAGCGATTCGCTATCAATTATATCTAGGAAATGGAAAAATTAAACGCATTAAGGAAACTAAAAATTAAGGCAGTGATTTTACTGGAAGCGGTGGTTGCTCTAGCCGTTTTTGCCAGTATTGCGACCCTTCTTTTGGGACAAATTCAGAAAAATAGACAAGAAGAGGCAGAAATCTTGCAAAAGGAAGAAGTCTTGCGTGTGGCGAAGATGGCTCTGCAGACAGGTCAAAATCAGGTAAACATAAACGGAGTGGAGATTCAGGTGTTTTCTAGTGAAAAAGGAGTGGAGGTCTATCATGGTTCAGAGAAGTTACTCGACCTTAAAGAGCAGTAAGGTAAGGGCTTTCACTCTTTTGGAATCTCTGCTAGCCCTTATCGTCATTAGCGGTGGCTTGCTTCTCTTTCAAGCCATGAGTCAGCTCCTTATTTCAGAAGTTCGCTACCAGCAACAAAGCGAGCAAAAGGAATGGCTCCTGTTTGTAGACCAGCTAGAAGCTGAGTTAGAGCGTTCGCAGTTTGAAAAGGTAGAAGGCAATCGCCTCTACATGAAACAGGATGGTAAGGATATCTCTATAGGGAAATCTAAATCGGATGATTTTCGGAAGACCGATAGCAGTGGACGAGGTTACCAGCCAATGGTTTATGGCCTCAAATCAGCTCAAATCACAGAGGAAAATCAACTGATTCACTTTCGTTTCCAATTTCAAAAAGGCTTAGAAAGGGAGTTCATCTATCGTGTGGAAAAAGCAAAAAGTTAAGGCAGGCGTTCTCTTATATGCAGTTACCATGGCAGCTATTTTTAGCCTTTTGTTGCAGTTTTATTTGAACCGGCAAGTCGCCCATCACAAAGACTATACCCTAAACAAAGAGAAGTTGGCAGCTTTTGCCATGGCCAAGCGAAGTAAGGATAAGGCTGAGCAAGAAAGTGGGGAACGAGTCTTCAACTTAGGAAAAGTCAGGTATCACAATACGAAAACAGGTTTTGCAACAAGTGTTCGTATGAATAAGGGAGACTATGAATTTCTCTTTCCTCCGATGGAAACCCAAGAAAAGAAAACAGCTAAAAAGGAAGAGGTAGCGACTGATTCAAGCAATCAAGCAGGGAAGAAAAAATCAGAAGAAAAGCCTGAAAAGAAAGATAATTCCTAGTCAATTCAACTACTTTGTGCTAAACTAAAAGCATGAAACATGATTTTAATCACAAAGCAGAAACCTTTGATTCGCCCAAAAATATCTTTCTTGCAAATTTGGTTTGTCAAGCAGTTGAAGCACAGATTGATTTTCTACCAGACAAGGCAATACTGGACTTTGGTGGTGGGACGGGTCTGTTAGCCTTGCCTCTAGCTAAGCAAGCCCAGTCGGTTACCCTTGTAGACATCTCGGAGAAGATGCTGGAGCAAGCCCGTTTGAAAGCAAAGGAACAAGAAATCAGGAATCTTCAACTCTTGGAGCAGGATTTACTGGTGAATCCCTTAGAGCAACAATTTGACCTGATTGTTGTCAGTCGGGTTCTTCATCATATGCCTGATCTAGATGCAACTCTTGCCATGTTTTACCATCACCTTAGGGAGAATGGACAAGTTCTCATCGCTGATTTTGTCAAGACAGATACCAACCACCATGGTTTTGATTTAGCTGAACTGGAAACCAAGCTCGCCCAGTTTGGTTTTTCGAGCATTGGCAGTCAGATTCTCTATAGTGCTGAAGGTCTTTTCCTCGGAAATTACGCAGAACTCTTTTTAACAGTAGCCCAAAAATCACTCGCTGACTAAAGCAGTGATTTTTTCTCTTCAGATGGAAAAAATAGGGGAATTTTGATAAGATAGGAATATGGATTTTGAAAAAATAGAACAAGCTTATACGTATTTACTAGAGAATGTCCAAGTCATCCAAAGTGATTTGGCGACCAACTTTTATGATGCCTTAGTAGAGCAAAATAGTATCTACCTAGATGGCGAGACAGAGCTGGAGCAGGTCAAGGAGAACAATCAAGCCCTTAAGCGCTTAGCGCTTCGCAAGGAAGAGTGGCTCAAGACCTACCAGTTTCTCTTGATGAAGGCAGGACAAACGGAACCTTTACAGGCCAATCACCAGTTTACACCAGATGCCATTGCCCTCCTCTTGGTACTTGTTGTGGAAGAGTTGTTTGAACAAGAGGAAATTAGCATCCTCGAAATAGGTTCTGGTATGGGCATTTTGGGGGCTACTTTCTTGACTTCTCTCTCTAAAAAAGTAGATTACTTGGGAATCGAAGTGGATGACTTGCTGATTGATTTGGCAGCCAGTATGGCAGATGTGATTGGTTTACAGGCTGGTTTTGTTCAAGGCGACGCGGTTCGTCCGCAAATGCTTAAGGAAAGCGACGTGGTCATTAGCGACTTGCCTGTTGGCTATTACCCAGACGATGCCATCGCTTCGCGCTATCAAGTGGCTTCTAGTCAAGAGCATACCTATGCCCATCATTTGCTGATGGAGCAAGGGCTCAAGTACCTTAAGTCAGATGGCTATGCTATTTTTCTAGCTCCGAGTGATTTATTGACCAGTCCTCAAAGTGACTTATTAAAAGGGTGGCTCAAAGACGAAGTGAGTCTGGCTGCCATCATCGCTCTGCCAGAGGATATTTTCTCAACTGCAAGCCAAGCTAAAAGTATTTTTGTCTTACAGAAGAAAAGAGATAAAGAAATAGAACCCTTTGTTTACCCTCTTACTAGCTTGCAAGATCCGTCAGTTTTGTTGACCTTTAAAGAAAATTTTCAAAATTGGAGCAAAGGTACTGAAATATAAAAGAGATTTTGTTATAATAGATGAAAACGCTTAAAAAAGAGGTATCATCTTATGACAAAAACAATTGCAATCAATGCAGGAAGCTCAAGCTTGAAATGGCAACTTTATCAAATGCCTGAGGAAAAAGTTTTGGCTAAAGGCTTGATTGAACGTATTGGATTGAAAGACTCAATTTCAACAGTAAAATTTAACGGTCGTTCGGAGCAACAAATTCTTGATATTGAAGATCACACACAAGCTGTTAAAATTTTATTGGATGATTTGATTCGTTTTGACATCATCAAAGGGTACGATGAGATTACAGGTGTCGGACACCGCGTCGTTGCAGGTGGTGAATATTTCAAGGAATCAACAGTTGTTGAGGGAGATGTGATAGAAAAAGTTGAGGAGTTGGGACTCTTGGCTCCTCTTCACAATCCAGCTAACGCAGCTGGAATCCGCGCATTTAAGGAATTGCTTCCAGATATTACCAGTGTTGTCGTATTTGATACCTCATTCCACACAACCATGCCAGAGAAGGCTTATCGCTATCCTCTACCAACTAAATACTACACGGAAAACAAGGTTCGTAAATACGGTGCTCATGGTACAAGCCACCAGTTTGTCGCAGGAGAAGCAGCGAAACTTTTGGGTCGTCCTCTAGAAGATTTGAAATTGATTACCTGCCATATTGGTAACGGGGCTTCTATCACAGCTGTTAAGGGTGGGAAGTCTGTGGATACTTCTATGGGATTCACACCACTCGGCGGTGTGATGATGGGAACTCGTACAGGGGATATTGACCCTGCTATCATCCCTTATCTCATGCAATATACAGAGGATTTCAATACCCCAGAAGATATTAGTCGCGTTCTCAATCGTGAATCAGGGCTCATGGGAGTTTCTGGTCAGTCAAGCGATATGCGTGATGTGATTGCTGCCATGGAAGCAGGAGACCATGATGCAACTTTGGCTTATGAAATGTATGTCGATCGTATCCAAAAACATATCGGCCAATATCTTGCAGTCCTAAATGGAGCAGATGCGATTATCTTCACAGCAGGGATCGGTGAAAATGCAGCTTTGGTTCGTGAGGATGTCATTTCAGGTATCTCTTGGTTTGGTTGTGATGTGGATCCAGAAAAGAACGTCTTTGGCGTAACGGGAGACATCTCAACTGACGCAGCGAAAATCCGTGTCTTGGTTATTCCAACAGATGAGGAATTGGTGATTGCACGCGATGTTGAGCGCTTGAAAAAATAAGTAAATACACGTAAAATTTGATTGTAAAAAGAAGTTGGGAAAGAGATTTTCCAGCTTTTTTTATGTAGAAAATGTCTAAAACCTTGCTGTTATTGGCTTTTTCAAAAAATATGGTATAATAGTAGTAATTTAATAGATGGAGTTGAGTTTTGAAGAAAAGCTTTCGTGTAAAAAGAGAGAAAGATTTTAAGGCGATTTTCAAGGACGGAACAAGTTTTGCCAATCGAAAATTTGTTGTCTACCAATTGGAAAACCAGCAAAACCATTTTCGAGTAGGACTGTCTGTCAGCAAAAAGCTGGGAAATGCAGTTACCAGAAATCAAATTAAGAGACGAATCCGACATATCATACAAAATGCAAAGGGGAGTCTGGTAGATCATGTCGATTTTGTTGTGATTGCTCGAAAAGGGGTGGAAACCTTGGAATATGTAGAGATGGAGAAAAACCTACTCCACGTATTAAAGTTATCAAAGATTTACCAGGAAGGAAATGGGAGTGAAAAAGAAACTACAGTTGACTAGTTTGTTGGGCTTGTCCTTGTTTATCATGACAGCCTGTGCAACAAATGGTACAGCTAGCGATATAACAGCAGATTCGACAGACTTTTGGAGCAAATTCGTCTATTTTTTTGCTGAAATTATCCGCTTTTTGTCCTTTGACATTAGTATCGGAGTGGGGATTATCCTCTTCACGATTTTGATCCGGACGATTTTATTGCCGGTCTTTCAGACACAGATGGTTGCCTCTAGAAAAATGCAAGAGGCTCAACCGCGCATCAAGGCTTTGCGAGAGCAATATCCGGGTCGTGATATGGAAAGTAGAACCAAGCTAGACCAGGAGATGCGCAAAGTTTATAAAGAGTTAGGAATCAAACATTCATCCTCTCTCTGGCCGATTTTAATACAAATGCCGGTTCTCTTGGCGCTCTTTCAAGCCTTGAGTCGAGTAGACTTTTTGAAAACAGGTCACTTTTTATGGATTAATTTGGGAGGAGTAGATACAAGTTTTGTCCTTCCGATTTTGGCGGCAGTCTTTACCTTCTTGAGTAGCTGGTTATCGAATAAAGCTTTGTCTGAAAAAAGTGGAGCTACGACAGGGATGATGTACGGGATGCCGGTACTGATCTTTATCTTTGCCATCTCTGCGCCTAGTGGAGTCGCCTTGTACTGGGCGGTATCCAATGCTTATCAAGTTTTGCAAACCTATTTCTTGAACAATCCTTTCAAGATTATTGCTGAAAGAGAAGCAGTGGCGCAAGCAGAAAAAGATTTAGAAGGCAAGAAGAGAAGAGCCTTGAAAAAAGCACAGAAAAAGAAAAAATAAGGAGGAATCTGATAATGGTATTATTTACAGGTTCAACGGTTGAAGAAGCAATCCAAAAAGGATTGAAAGAATTAGACATCCCAAGAATGAAGGCCCACATCAAGGTCGTTTCGAAAGAGAAAAAAGGATTCTTAGGCTTGTTTGGTAAGAAGCCGGCTCAAGTTGATATCGAAGCGATTAGTGAAACGACAGTGATCAAAGCCAATCAGCAGGCCATTAAAGGGGTTCCAAAAGAAGTCAATGAAAAAAATGAACCCGTGAAAACAGTAAGTGAAGCAACTGTTGATTTGGGGCATGTAGTTGAAGCAATTAAGAAAATTGAAGAAGAAGGTCAAGGTGTCTCTGAAGAGGTCAAGGCTGAAATCTTGAAAAATGAAAAGCACGCCAGCACGATTTTGGAAGAAACAGGCCATATTTCAATTTTAAATGATTTGGAACCAGAGGATACTACCGAGGAAGTGGACTCTGCTCCAGAAAAAGAAACTGAAACGCAGGAAGCAACAAGCCAATCTTTAGAAGATTTAGGCTTGAAAGTAGAACCAAGTTATGACATCGAACAAGTGGCAACTGAAGTAGCTAACTACGTTCAAACCATTGTAGATGATATGGATGTTGAAGGGACGATTTCAAGTGACTACAATCGCCGCACCATTAATCTTCAAATTGACACCAATGAACCAGGTCGTATTATTGGCTATCACGGAAAAGTTTTGAAGGCTCTTCAACTGTTAGCGCAAAATTACCTTTACAATCGCTATTCGAGAACGTTCTACATCACAATTAATGTAAATGATTATGTTGAACACCGTGCAGAAGTCTTGCAAACCTATGCTCAAAAATTGGCGACTCGCGTTTTAGAAGAAGGACGTAGCCAACAAACAGATCCAATGTCAAATAGCGAACGCAAGATTATCCATCGCATTATTTCGCGCATGGATGGCGTGACGAGTTACTCTGAAGGTGACGAGCCAAATCGCTATGTTGTCGTAGATGCAGAATAAGCAAAGCAAAATCAGGTTCGTCCTGATTTTTTGCTAGGAAAGGAAAGATTCAGATATGCTGAAAGTAGTTAGAGAATACCTATCATTTGCAGGAGTCCAGTACCGTAATCCTGATAAAGCTGGTGATGAAAGAGAAAAGATGTTGGACTTGCGGCAAAAAGGTCAAGAGGCTCGAAAGTCTTTTACAGAACTGGCTAAAACTTTTCAAGCAAGTCATCCAGAATGGAAACTGCAACAGACTAGTCAGTGGATGAACCAAGCACAACGCTTGCGGCCACATTTCTGGGCCTATCTACAGAGAGACGGACAAGTGGCAGAACCTATGTTGGCGCTGCGTTTGTATGGGGAAGGTTCAGATTTTGGGATTTCCTTAGAAGTTAGTTTCATCGAGCGCAAGAAAGATGAACAGACCTTAGACAAGCAAGTCAAGGTTTTAGAGCTTCCAGCGGTAGAAGAAATTTATTATCTAGTCTACTCAAATGGGGAAAGTCATAAGATGGAGGCTAATGAAGAAAATCGTCGTACTTTACGAGAGAAGCTGAGAAATCAGGAAGTTCGTAAAGTCTTAGTCAAGTCAGATGTTTCCTTCATTGAAAATCAGTCAGTAGAAGCGATATTGGAGAAGCTAGAAGACGCTTATACGCGCTTGCTCCCGTACTATGAAGTGACGAGGGGATAGACAAATCAAATGTGTTAGATGAACGCAAATTGTTTTATTGCTATTCTATGCATTTTTTCATATAATAGTAAAATAGGATGTGTGATTCATTAATCACCTCAAAGAGAAAGGAAATTCTATGTCAAATCTATCTGTTAATGCAATTCGTTTTCTAGGTATTGACGCCATCAACAAAGCAAACTCAGGTCACCCAGGGGTGGTTATGGGGGCTGCTCCTATGGCCTATAGCCTCTTTACAAAGCAACTTCGTATCAATCCAGCTCAACCAAACTGGATCAACCGCGATCGCTTTATTCTTTCAGCAGGACATGGTTCAATGCTTCTTTATGCCCTTCTTCACCTTTCTGGTTTTGAAGATGTTAGCATGGATGAAGTCAAGAACTTCCGCCAATGGGGTTCAAAAACACCAGGTCACCCAGAATTTGGCCATACTGCAGGGGTTGACGCTACAACTGGTCCTCTAGGACAAGGGATTTCTACTGCTACTGGTTTTGCCCAAGCAGAACGTTTCCTTGCAGCGAAGTATAACCGCGAAGGCTTCAATATCTTTGACCACTATACTTATGTGATCTGTGGCGACGGAGATTTAATGGAAGGTGTTTCAAGCGAGGCAGCTTCATACGCAGGTTTGCAAAAGCTCGACAAGTTGGTTGTTCTTTATGATTCAAATGACATTAACTTGGATGGTGAGACAAAAGATTCCTTCACAGAAAGTGTTCGTGACCGTTACAATGCCTACGGTTGGCACACAGCCTTGGTTGAAGATGGAACAGACCTTGAGGCTATTCATGCTGCTATCGAAACAGCTAAAGCTTCAGGAAAACCATCTTTGATTGAAGTGAAGACTGTTATTGGATACGGTTCTCCAAACAAACAAGGAACTAATGCTGTACATGGTGCTCCTCTTGGAGCAGATGAAACTGCCGCAACTCGTCAAGCCCTTGGTTGGGACTACGAACCATTTGAAATTCCAGCTGAAGTTTATGCTGATTTCAAAGAAAATGTTGCAGATCGTGGCGCATCAGCTTATCAAGCTTGGACTAAATTAGTTGCTGACTATAAAGAGGCTCATCCAGAACTGGCTGCAGAAGTAGAAGCCATTATTGACGGCCGTGACCCAGTTGAGGTGACTCCAGCAGACTTCCCAGCCTTAGAAAATGGATTTTCTCAAGCAACTCGTAACTCGAGTCAGGATGCCTTGAATGTTGTAGCAGCTAAGCTACCAACCTTCCTAGGTGGATCAGCTGACCTTGCTCACTCAAACATGACTTATATCAAAACGGACGGACTTCAAGACGACGCTAATCGCTTGAACCGCAACATTCAGTTTGGTGTTCGTGAATTTGCAATGGGAACGATCTTGAACGGGATGGCTCTTCATGGTGGACTTCGTGTATACGGTGGTACTTTCTTTGTCTTCTCTGACTATGTGAAAGCAGCTGTCCGTTTGTCAGCCTTGCAAGGACTTCCTGTGACTTATGTCTTTACCCACGATTCGATCGCAGTTGGTGAAGATGGTCCAACTCACGAACCAGTTGAACACTTAGCAGGTCTGCGTGCTATGCCAAATCTCAATGTTTTCCGCCCAGCAGATGCGCGTGAAACTCAAGCGGCTTGGTACCTTGCTGTGACAAGCGAAAAAACACCAACTGCCCTTGTCTTGACACGTCAAAACTTGACTGTTGAAGAGGGAACAGACTTTGACAAAGTTGCGAAAGGTGCCTATGTTGTCTATGAAAATGCAGCTGACTTTGATACGATATTGATTGCAACAGGTTCAGAGGTGAATCTCGCTGTCGCAGCTGCCAAAGAATTGGCTAGTCAAGGCGCAAAAGTCCGTGTAGTCAGCATGCCATCTACAGATGTCTTTGACGCACAAGATGCAGCTTACAAGGAAGAAATCCTTCCAAATGCAGTCCGCCGTCGTGTTGCAGTCGAAATGGGTGCAACTCAAAACTGGTACAAATATGTTGGTCTTGATGGTGCAGTTCTCGGTATTGATACCTTTGGAGCATCTGCCCCAGCACCAAAAGTATTGGCAGAGTACGGATTTACAGTTGAAAATCTAGTCAAAGTCGTTCAAAACTTGAAATAATCGCAGAAAAATCAGAGTAAAAACTCTGATTTTTTTATTGCCATAAAACAAGGCACAACCTTGTAAAAGTAGCTGAAATTTGATATAGTAGTCCTATGTAAAATACAAAGGAGAAAACAATGGATCCAAATATTACTTTTTTAATCATGCTTGTAGGGATGATGGCCTTGATGTTCTTTATGCAACGTTCTCAAAAGAAACAAGCACAAAAGCGTATGGAAAGCTTGAACAAGCTTCAAAAAGGCTATGAAGTCATTACAATTGGTGGACTTTACGGAACAGTGGATGAAGTAGATACTGAAAAAGGAACAATCGTACTGGATGTAGATGGGGTCTACTTGACTTTTGAATTGGCTGCTATCAAGACCGTTTTGCCACTCAAAGAAGCTGTGACACCAGAAGGAACAGTTGTTGACGAAGGCGGAGCAATCGAAGAATAAAACGAGACCTGTCACTCCCGTTTTTCTATGAGATGAGAGGAAAAGGGATGAAAAAAATAGTATTTGTGTGCTTAGGAAATATTTGCCGTAGCCCCATGGCAGAGTTTGTGATGAAGTCCATGACGAGTGATTATCAAGTTGAGAGTCGTGCAACTTCGTCTTGGGAACATGGTAATCCGATTCATAAGGGAACGCAGGCGATTTTCCAGCAGTATCAGATCCCGTATGACAAAGATAAAACATCGCTTCAGATTGGCAGAGAAGACTTTGAATCGTTTGATTACGTTATCGGAATGGATGCTTCAAACGTTTCAGATCTGCGTCAAATGTGCCCTCAGGAACTACAGTACAAGATCTACTATTTTGCGGCTGAAAGTGTCCCAGATCCTTGGTATACAGGAGATTTTGAGGAAACCTATGCTCGTATTACAAGTGGATGTCAACGCTGGCTAGATCGATTAGAAAATGAGACTGACAATGGAAAAGCTTAAACAATTTTATGAGAAGTGTAGAGTTTACCTAACTCGTCCTAGGTTAGAACTCATTGCAGTTGTCGTAATGGTACTCTGTGCTCTTTCGATATTTCTGCTAAATACGCCTAAAAAGGGTGTCCTGACACTTGATGGTGGAGCTCTTGTTTATGATGGCACCTTGGTACGAGGGAAAATGAATGGTCAAGGGACCCTGACCTTTGAAAACGGAGACCAATATACAGGTGATTTCAATAATGGAGCCTTTAACGGGAAAGGAACTTTCCAATCAAAAGATGGCTGGAAATACGAAGGTGATTTTGTAAACGGTCAGGCTGAAGGTCAAGGGAAGTTGACGACAGAGCAAGAAGTTGTTTATGAAGGAACCTTTAAACAAGGCGTTTTTCAACAAAAACAGTAGTCTCCAAGTTAGGAGACTATTTTCAAAATCTAAAAAGAAAACGCTTTCTACTTTTGAATTCGATAACTAACTCTCAACTAGAAAAACTTTGTGAAATAAAAAAATTTTCTCCATAATTTCACAATCGTCTAAGCAAAACTCTGTTGCGTAGCCATATTGAGAAAAAAATCACAATCTTAGAAAATTTCTTTGTGAAATGCTCATGAAACTGTTTACAAAGCATAAAAAAAGAGTTATAATAAATTTGTGAAAAAATTAACAAAGGATAAAATCCTTAAAGGCTATGGAGGATAATATGGCTGATAAAAAAACAGTAACACCAGAGGAAAAACAACTTGCTGCTGAAAAGCATGTCGATGGTCTCGTGAAAAAAGCCTTGGTTGCGCTTGATGAAATGCGCAAGTTGAACCAAGAGCAAGTTGACTACATCGTGGCAAAAGCTTCGGTTGCAGCACTTGACGCGCACGGTATCCTTGCACAACATGCAGTTGAAGAAACTGGTCGTGGAGTATTTGAAGACAAGGCAACAAAGAATCTATTTGCCTGTGAGCACGTAGTGAACAATATGCGTGGAGTTAAAACAGTTGGAGTTATCGAAGATGATCCAATTACAGGTTTGACAAAGATTGCGGAGCCTGTCGGTGTAATCTGTGGTGTCACTCCGACAACAAACCCAACTTCAACAGCGATTTTCAAATCCTTGATTGCTTTGAAAACACGTAACCCAATCGTTTTTGCCTTCCACCCATCTGCTCAAGAATCATCAGCTCACGCAGCACAAATCGTTCGTGATGCAGCTATTGCGGCTGGAGCACCTGAAAACTGTGTTCAATGGATTACAGAACCATCTATGGAAGCAACTGGAGCGCTTATGAACCACGAAGGTGTTGCAACTATCCTTGCAACTGGTGGTAATGCCATGGTTAAAGCTGCATACTCATGTGGAAAACCAGCTCTTGGGGTAGGTGCCGGAAACGTTCCTGCCTATGTAGAAAAATCTGCTGACCTTCGTCAAGCTGCTCATGATATTGTTATGTCTAAGTCATTTGATAATGGGATGGTCTGTGCATCAGAACAAGCCGTTATCATTGATAAAGAAGTATATGACGAATTTGTAGAAGAATTCAAATCATATCACACTTACTTTGTAAACAAAAAAGAAAAAGCCCTTCTTGAAGAATTCTGTTTCGGTGTAAAAGCTAATAGCAAAAACTGTGCAGGTGCTAAACTAAATGCAAACATCGTTGGTAAACCAGCAGCATGGATTGCTGAACAAGCAGGATTCAGCGTTCCAGAAGGAACAAACATCTTGGCTGCAGAATGCGCAGAAGTAGGACCAAAAGAACCATTGACTCGTGAAAAATTGTCACCAGTTATCGCTGTCCTAAAAGCTGAAGATACAGAAGACGGTCTTAAAAAAGCTCGTCAAATGGTTGAGTTTAACGGACTTGGTCACTCAGCAGCTATCCATACAAAAGACGAAGCTCTTGCTAAACGCTTTGGTACAGAAATCAAAGCAATGCGTATTATCTGGAACTCTCCATCTACTTTCGGTGGTATCGGTGATGTATACAATGCCTTCATTCCATCATTGACACTTGGATGTGGTTCATATGGACACAACTCAGTCGGTGATAACGTGAGTGCGATCAACCTTCTAAACATCAAGAAAGTAGGGAAACGTAGAAATAATATGCAATGGTTTAAAGTTCCTTCAAAAATTTACTTCGAACGCAATTCTATCCAATACCTTCAAACATGTGAAGATATTGAACGCGTTATGATTGTTACAGATAAATCTATCGAAAAACTTGGCTTTGTTCAACGCATTATTGACCAATTGAACAAACGCAGCAACCGTGTAACTGTCCAAGTCTTCTCAGACGTTGAACCAGACCCAGATATCACAACTGTAGAACGTGGTACTGAAGTAATGAGAGCATTTGAACCAGACACAATCATCGCTCTTGGTGGTGGTTCTCCAATGGACGCGGCCAAAGTAATGTGGCTCTTCTACGAACAACCACAAATCGACTTCCGTGACTTGGTTCAAAAATTCATGGACATCCGTAAACGTGCCTTCCGCTTCCCATCACTTGGTAAAAAAGCGAAATACATTGGTATTCCAACAACTTCAGGTACAGGTTCAGAAGTAACACCATTTGCCGTTATCTCTGATAAGAAAAACAATCGTAAATACCCATTGGCTGACTACTCATTGACACCAACTATTGCGATTGTTGACCCTGCTTTGGTTGAGTCAGTTCCAGACTTCATCGCTGCGGATACAGGTATGGACGTCTTGACTCACGCGACTGAAGCTTACACTTCAAACTTCGCTAACGACTATACAGACGGTATCGCCCTTCAAACAATCAAACTTGTCTTTGAATGGTTGGAAAAATCTGTTAAGACCGCTGATCCAGAAGCTCGCGAAAAAATGCACAATGCATCTACAATGGCTGGTATGGCCTTTGCCAATGCCTTCCTTGGTATGAGCCACTCAATGGCCCACAAGATCGGTGCGGTTCACCATACTGTTCACGGACGTACAAACGCAATCTTGCTTCCATACGTTATCCGTTACAATGGTACTCGCCCATCTAAGACGACTACATGGCCTAAGTATAACTACTGGAAAGCTGACGAAAAATTCCAAGATATTGCTAGAATGCTTGGATTGCCTCACTCAACTCCAGAAGAAGCGGTTGAAGCTTATGCCAAAGCAGTTTACGATCTTGGTGAAGCAGTTGGAATCACAATGAACTTCAAAGGCTTTGGAATCGATGAAAAAGCTTGGAAAGACAGCTTGCATGAAATTGCCTTACTTGCTTATGAAGACCAATGTTCACCTGCTAACCCTCGCTTGCCAATGGTAGCTGACATGGAAGAAATCATGGCAGATGCTTACTATGGTTATGCAGAACGACCAGGACGTCGTAAATAATCGTTTATCAGCCTAGAGGCAGGAAATATCCTGTCTCTTTTTTGTAAACTCTGAAAGAGTTAAAATTGGAGTTTCACCTTGAAATAAAGAGAATATACAGATATTATAAAAGATTCTAGAGATATGCTTTGAAAATAAAAAAATGGATGAATAAAAAGGGGGAGAAAAAGTAGAAAAGGGGGAGAGAAAATCAACGCCCGTACTTGCAATTAAACTCAAATAGTTATATAATAGGTTTGTTGAAAGGTGATTTGTAGTGATTCAAGTTACTCTTTTCACAATAAAATTTTCATGATTTTCATAAGGAGGAAATCACTAATGGTAGTTAAAGTTGGTATTAACGGTTTCGGCCGTATCGGTCGTCTTGCTTTCCGCCGTATCCAAAACGTAGAAGGTGTTGAAGTTACTCGCATCAACGACCTTACAGATCCAGTTATGCTTGCACACTTGTTGAAATACGACACAACTCAAGGTCGTTTCGACGGTACTGTAGAAGTTAAAGAAGGTGGATTCGAAGTTAACGGTAAATTCGTTAAAGTTTCTGCTGAACGTGATCCAGAACAAATCGACTGGGCTACTGACGGTGTAGAAATCGTTCTTGAAGCAACTGGTTTCTTTGCTAAGAAAGATGCAGCTGAAAAACACCTTAAAGGTGGAGCTAAGAAAGTTGTTATCACTGCTCCTGGTGGAAACGACGTTAAAACAGTTGTATTTAACACTAACCACGATGTTCTTGACGGTACTGAAACAGTTATCTCAGGTGCTTCATGTACTACAAACTGCTTGGCTCCAATGGCTAAAGCTCTTCAAGACAACTTCGGTGTTGTAGAAGGATTGATGACTACTATCCATGCTTACACTGGTGACCAAATGATCCTTGACGGACCACACCGTGGTGGTGACCTTCGCCGTGCTCGCGCTGGTGCTGCAAACATCGTTCCTAACTCAACTGGTGCTGCTAAAGCTATCGGTCTTGTAATCCCAGAATTGAACGGTAAACTTGACGGATCTGCACAACGCGTTCCAACTCCAACTGGATCAGTTACTGAATTGGTAGCAGTTCTTGAAAAGAACGTTACTGTTGATGAAGTAAACGCAGCTATGAAAGCAGCTTCAAACGAATCATACGGTTACACAGAAGATCCAATCGTATCTTCAGATATCGTAGGTATGTCTTACGGTTCATTGTTTGACGCAACTCAAACTAAAGTTCTTGACGTTGATGGTAAACAATTGGTTAAAGTTGTATCATGGTACGACAACGAAATGTCATACACTGCACAACTTGTACGTACTCTTGAATACTTTGCAAAAATCGCTAAATAATTCTTGAGTCGATAAAAGCAAGGCCTTCCGGTCTTGCTTTTTCTATTTTTAGATAAAACAAAATGGATGATAGTGTCATCCATTTTGTTTTAATTCTGTTTCGAAAGTATCCGAGAGGGCAGTAAAACTCAATTGTTCTAAGGTGAGTGGATGGGTAAAGGAAAGTCGAAAGGCGTGGAGCATAAGCCGATTTGTCTTTGATTTACTATTATAGAGAGGATCGCCTAGGATAGGGTGCTTATGGTGAGAAAGGTGAACACGGATTTGATGCGTTCGACCGGTCTTTAGTTTGCAACGGACAAGGGTAGTCTGATTTGGAAATTGCTTTAGTCGGCTTACCTGGGTTTCGGCATGTTGCCCCTTTTTGGGATCTACCACTCGTTTTCTGCGATCGTGTCGATCACGACCAATTTTATCTCGGAAGATAAGTTCTTTGTTCCCCACTTGCCCCTTTACGAGTGCCCAGTACTCGCGAGCAATTTCCTTCTTCTCCAACAAACGATTGAGAATGGGTAGGATAAAAGGATTTTTAGCAAAAAGCACTAAACCGCTTGTTTCCATATCCAGGCGATGAACGACATAGCAGGTTTGACCAATGTAGGCAGAGACATGGTTGAGAAGGGCAATTTCATCAGGTTGATTTCCATGAGTTTTCATTCCCTCTGGCTTGTTAACGATAATGAGATGTTGGTCTTGATAAACCTCTTGAACGAGGTCTGGATTTCCCCAAAGGATTTCTTTTTTGGGATAATCTTCCTCGTCAAAAGTCAACTGGCAAACGTCTCCTGGTTTGACCATCTCGTTCCAGTGAACTTCTTTGTGGTTAATTAAGATGTTCTTTTTTGTTCTCAAGAAATGGCGGATCTTTCTAGGGATGAGGAGTTGTTCCTCTAGGAATTGTTTGACCGTCATTTGAGGCAAGGATTCGGGTAATGTAAATGTGAATTGCATACAGATATTGTAACAAAAAAAGCCCTATTTGGATAGGGAATAGCTAAATTCTTGAGTTCCTATGGTGAAGATGATAAAATAAACGCATGAAATTAGATAAATTATTTGAGAAGTTTCTTTCTCTCTTTAAAAAAGAAACGAGTGAATCAGCAGAGTCTGATTCTACTAGTATGCGTCGTTCTCGGAGCGATAGAAAAAAACTAGGCCATGTAGGTCCGATTCGGAAATTTTGGCGTCGTTACCATCTGACAAAAATCGTCATCATTTTAGGGTTAAGTGCAGGTTTGCTAGTAGGAACCTACCTATTTGCCATAGCCAAATCTACCAATGTTAATGATTTGCAAAATGCCTTGAAAACACGAACTCTGATTTTTGACCGCGAAGAAAAAGAGGCAGGCGCCCTATCAGGTCAAAAGGGAACCTATGTTGAACTGACAGATATCAGTAAAGACTTGCAGAATGCTGTCGTCGCGACAGAGGACCGTTCCTTTTATAAAAATGATGGGATTAACTACGGTCGTTTCTTTCTAGCCATCCTTACAGCGGGTCGTTCTGGAGGGGGGTCTACCATCACTCAACAGTTGGCGAAAAATGCCTATCTTTCTCAGGACCAAACCGTTGAACGGAAGGCCAAGGAGTTTTTCCTTGCCTTAGAGTTGACAAAGAAATACAGCAAGGAGCAAATCCTTACTATGTACCTCAATAACGCCTACTTTGGAAATGGGGTATGGGGTGTTGAAGATGCAAGTAAGAAATATTTCGGTGTATCAGCTTCACAGCTAACGCTTGATCAGGCGGCCACTCTAGCAGGGATGCTCAAGGGACCAGAATTGTATAATCCATTAAATTCTGTTGAAACTTCGACCAACCGTAGGGATACTGTATTACAAAATATGGTTGCAGCGGGCTATATTGATAAAAATCAAGAGACCGAAGCGGCTGGAGTAGATATGGCTTCTCAACTGCAAGATAAGTATGAAGGCAAAGTTTCGGATTATCGTTACCCGTCCTATTTTGATGCAGTTGTCAACGAAGCGGTTTCCAAGTACAATCTCACAGAAGAAGAGATTGTCAACAACGGCTATCGAATCTACACAGAGCTTGACCAAAACTACCAAGCAAACATGCAGGTTATTTATGAAAACACTTCGCTATTTCCAACAGCAGAAGACGGAACGCATGCAGAATCGGGTAGTGTCGCTCTAGAACCCAAGACTGGTGGAGTGCGTGGAGTTGTTGGTCGTGTAGCTGGTGATGACAAACCAGGCTTCCGCAATTTTAACTATGCCACTCAGTCTAAGCGTAGCCCAGGCTCAACCATTAAACCTTTAGTTGTTTATACACCCGCAGTAGAAGCAGGATGGGCCTTGAACAAGCAACTGGACAATCATACGATGCAGTACAACAGTTATCAAGTAGACAACTATGCGGGCATTAAGACATCTCCAGAAGTGCCTATGTATCAGGCCTTGGCGGAATCACTCAACCTACCGGCAGTTGCGACTGTAAATGAATTAGGTATTGACAAAGCTTTTGACGCTGGGGAGAGATTTGGCCTGAATATGGAAAAAGTTGACCGAGTTCTTGGAGTTGCTCTTGGTGGAGGTGTGGAGACGAATCCTCTCCAGATGGCGCAAGCCTATGCAGCCTTTGCCAATGGAGGTCTAATGCCTGAAGCTCATTTCATCACTCGTATTGAGAATGCCAGCGGTCAGGTCATAAAGAGTCATAAAAATTCCCAAAAACGAGTGATTGATAAGTCGGTAGCTGATAAAATGACCAGTATGATGCTAGGAACATTTACCAATGGTACAGGAATTAGTTCGTCACCAGCGGATTACGTTATGGCTGGTAAAACAGGTACGACTGAAGCTGTTTTCAACCCAGAATATACCAGTGACCAGTGGGTGATTGGCTATACTCCAGATGTTGTAATCAGCCACTGGCTCGGTTTCCCAACAACAGATGAGAGTCATTATCTAGCAGGTTCGACCTCAAATGGAGCAGCCCATGTCTTTAGAAGTATGGCTAATACCATTTTGCCCTACACTCCAGGTAGCACTTTTACAGTTGAGAATGCTTATAAACAAAATGGGATTGAACCAGAAAATACGAAAAAGCAGGCCGTTGAAAATGAGACAAACCAGTCTGAGGATCCGATAGGAGATATTCGTAGTCGTGCTCAAAATCTTGTAGATGAAGCAGGTCGGGCGATTTCAGAAGCCAAGATAAAAGAAAAAGCCCAGACAATATGGGACTCAATCCTTAATCTATTTCGTTAAGAGGCTTGTCAAAGCCTAGGTTTCTTGTTATAATAGATAAGATGGAGGCGTTATGGCACTAAAAAAAGCAAGCCTAGCTTGTGCAGTTTGTGGTTCAAGGAATTACTCAATCAAAATTAGTGGGAACCCCAAGCCAACACGACTAGAAGTAAATAAATTTTGTAAACATTGTGGAAAATATACGACACATAGAGAAACGAGATAGGAGAGAACGATGGGTTTTATTAAGGATATTTTTAAACTTCTTAAAGAAACAACTTGGCCAACTCGCAAAGAAAGCTGGAGAGATTTTCGCTCTATTATGGAATACACAGCCTTCTTTGTGGTCATCATTTACATTTTTGACCAGTTGATTGTTTCAGGTTTGATTCGATTTATTAACATTTTTTAGAAGAGAAGCGGAGAACTTCTGCTAACTTTCTTCTATATATGTATGAAAGGAAATATCATGGATAGTTTTGACAAGGGATGGTTTGTTCTACAAACTTATTCTGGCTATGAAAATAAGGTAAAAGAAAATCTATTGCAACGTGCGCAAACATATAACATGTTGGATAATATTCTACGCGTTGAGATTCCAACACAAACCGTGCAAGTTGAGAAAAATGGAAAGAAAAAGGAAGTTGAAGAGAATCGCTTTCCAGGTTATGTCCTTGTAGAAATGGTCATGACAGATGAAGCATGGTTCGTTGTTCGAAACACACCTAACGTAACAGGATTCGTCGGCTCACACGGGAACAGATCAAAACCAACTCCACTATTGGAACAAGAAATCCGTGATATTCTGGTTTCAATGGGACAAACTGTTCAAGAGTTTGATATTGACGTTGAAGTTGGCCAGACAGTCCGCATCATTGATGGTGCTTTTGCAGACTACACAGGTAAAATTACTGAAATTGATAACAACAAAGTGAAGATGATTATCTCTATGTTTGGTAATGATACGATTGCAGAAGTGAATCTCAACCAAATTGCAGAATTATAACCCCAGAGAGGCTTTGCCTCTCTTTTTATGTGCCGTTGAGGGAGGAAGAAGTATAGAATAGAGGAAGTAGACCCAGTGGCTCGCACATTTTGCTAAACTAAATGCAGAAAGGAGAGGTCTATGAATCTAAAAGATTTATATGAAGAAAGTAAGGGAATCGTCCATAAGTGTCGCAAAGATTATCATTTGCATCTGTGGGAGAAAGAGGACTGGAATCAGGAAGGCATGTTATGTCTGTATGAGCTGGTGAGTTGCAACCCAGAGTTACTAGAGGGGGAGCGCCATCGACTTTATGTCTGCTTTAAAACAAAGTTTAGAAATCGTATCCTAGATTACATCCGTAAACAGGAAAGCCACAAGCGCCGTTTTGACAAAGAACCCTATGAAGAGGTGAGTGAGATTAGCCATCGTCTAGGAGAGAAAGGACTCAGGCTGGACGATTATTATCTCTTTCACGAACTTCTAAAGAATTACAAATCAAAGCAGAGTATGGAAAAACAAGAATTAATAGACCGTCTAATGGGAGGAGAAGTCTTTAGAGGACGTAAAGCTCTCCTGAGAGAACTTTCCCTTATCTTTTCAGAATTTCGATAAAGAGAAAAAAAGTCCTTGACAAAGGCGGAAAAGTAGGTATAATAGAAAGAGTTGAAAAGCTCAAGGTCCGTTGGTCAAGGGGTTAAGACACCGCCTTTTCACGGCGGTAACACGGGTTCGAATCCCGTAC
>NZ_JAQFJH010000020.1:0-36082 GCF_030440025.1 Streptococcus sp. SO2 | reverse complement strand
AGATTGGTGATGATGAACATGATATCCCAAGCTATGTTCGTAAAGGGAAAATCCAAGCTATCATCAACACAGTTGGTACTAAGCGAACTGCTGATGAAGATGGTGAACAAATCCGCCGTTCAGCTATCGAACATGGTGTACCACTCTTTACAGCTCTAGATACAGCTAATGCCATGCTTAAAGTGCTGGAAAGCCGTAGTTTTGTTACAGAAGCGATCTAGTTGATACAGAATTTTCACAGTTTTAAAGCCAGCGTTTTCTGACGCTGGCTTTTGCAATACAGCTATTGTCTATTTCAACCATCATTCTTTCCTTAAGAATCATTCTAAAATGTGATATAATAAGGGAGAATTGGAAATGGAAAACTATTTTCATTATTTTTTCAAAAATTCCATTAAGAAAATAGGTAAAGACAGATTAGAAAGTGTAAAATTCCGATGTCTTCTCATAAAAAAGTGTCACTCTCTGAGATTAATCAATCTATCGATACTCCAAATAACAACCATTTTTGGCAAAATCTAAAAGCATTTTTAGGACCTGGCGCTCTTGTAGCAGTTGGTTATATGGATCCTGGAAACTGGATTACTAGTGTGGTTGGTGGTGCTTCTTACAAGTATAGTCTCTTATTCGTCATTTTAATTTCATCCATCATCGCCATGCAGCTACAACAGATGGCTGGAAAGCTCGGTATCGTAACTAAGATGGACCTAGCACAGGCAACAGCTCATCATGCTCCCAAGTGGCTTCGCTATAGTTTGTGGGTGATTTTAGAATTAGCTTTAATGGCGACAGACTTGGCTGAGGTTCTAGGTTCAGCGATTGCCTTAAATCTTTTGTTTAAAATACCGATTATGGTCGCTATCCTCTTAACCGTTTTAGATGTATTTCTTTTGTTGTTGTTGATGAAATTTGGCTTCAAAAAAATTGAAGCCATTGTTACGACCCTAATTTTAACCATATTAGCCATCTTTACCTATCTGGTGGCCTTATCCAGTCCAAGTATTCAGGGTATTTTTGGTGGTTACTTACCAACTCCAACATTATTTGAAACACCATTACCTGGTCATGAAAGCCAATTGACCCTGGCTCTAGGAATTGTGGGAGCGACAGTCATGCCCCATAATCTCTATCTTCATTCCTCTCTATCCCAGACAAGGAAAATCAATCACAAAGATAAGAAGGATGTTCGAAAAGCCGTGCGTTTTATGACCTGGGATTCAAATCTTCAGTTGTCCTTAGCCTTTATTGTCAATTCCTTACTTCTTATTTTAGGGGCCTCTCTCTTTTTTGGTCATGCATCTGAAATTTCAGCATTCTCCCAAATGTACAATGCTTTACAGGATTCGACAATAGCAGGAGCGATAGCTAGCTCAACTCTGTCAACTTTGTTTGCTTTAGCCCTTTTAGCAAGTGGTCAAAATTCGACCATTACAGGTACTTTGACAGGACAGATTGTCATGGAAGGCTTCTTGCATCTGAAATTGCCTCAGTGGATTATCCGTATCGGTACCCGTATTTTTGCATTGCTTCCTGTGATTGTTGTTGCCGTTTTGTTTGGATATCAAGAAAAAACCTTGGATCAGTTATTGGTCTATTCACAGGTCTTTTTGTCAATTGCTCTTCCGTTTTCAATCTTCCCCTTAATTTATCTGACCTCTAAGAAGTCACTGATGGGAGAATTCACCAATGCCAAGTGGAACACAATCCTAGGTTACGCAGTTTCATTCATCTTGACCATTCTCAATATCAAGCTTCTTTTCGATATTTTTTAACCTCGTTTGAAATCAATTATAGTGTCAGCGTGAAGGTTGACAAATAGAAAGTAGTAGTGATTGGTTCATAAAAACAAGTACAAAAAAAGAACAGTGGTAACTGTTCTTTTTTATCATTATTTGAGACCGTATTTTTTGTTGAAACGATCCACGCGTCCATCTGCTTGAGTGAACTTTTGACGTCCAGTGTAGAATGGGTGTGAGTCTGATGAAATTTCCACACGGATCAATGGGTAAGTTTCGCCTTCGAACTCAACAGTTTCGTTAGAGCGTTTTGTTGAACCGCTAAGGAATTTGTAACCAGTAGTTGTGTCCATGAAGACAACTGGGCGATATTCTGGATGGATATCTTTTTTCATTTTGCAATATTTCCTTTCTGCCATGGTCTCTTTGCGAGCCATAGATTGTTACCATACTAGTCTATCAGATTCTGATAAGTTTGGCAAGTCTTTTCCCTGATTTTATTAAAAATCTTGATAAAAAATCACTCCAGTGTTTACTGGAGTGACGGTAGAAGAATGATTAGTTCTCTTGTTTTGGAGCTTTTTCTTCTTGTTGATTTTTTACTTCTGTTTCTTTAACTGGTTCTGTGTTTTCTTCTGCTAATTTTGCTTCTTTTTCAGTTTCAGTAGGTTCTGTTTCAGTTGATTCTGTTACAGTTTCAGCTTCAGCCTCTGTTTTTGTTGGTTCGGCTACTGGCTCAGCTTCTGTTTTTGTTTCAGATTCTGTAGTTTCTTCTTTTACTGGTTCTGCATTTTTTTCTGCTGATTCAGCCTCTTCATTAGCTGGTTCCTTAGCTTCTTCTTTTTGCTCGGTTTCCTCTTTAACAGTTTCTGTTTTTTCAGCTGTAGTTTCTTCTTTTTTACGTTCTTGAGATTCTTTTTTGATTTCTTCGACCGCAGTTTTAACGGTAGAGCTTGTTACACGTCCGACAGTTTGAGCAAAATCTTTACCAGACTCAGCTAATTCAGTAAATGACTCTTTTGTAATTTTACCACCTGACATTGCCAAGAGACCAGTTACAACTAGTGCAATGCTAGCAAGAATAGCCAAAATCAAACCAAAGCCGATTGAAATGCCATATCCACCAAAGTTAGACATGTACTTATTTACATTAAAGAGACTATTTAGTGTGACGAGAGTTGCAATTGCACCTGCAACAATGACACCAATTGAGAACCCTTTAGGCATTGCTTTATTCATATTATTCAAGCACGCAAGAACAATAGATACTATAGCAGCGATAATGACAAACCACCCATCTCCTTGGTAACCATTCACACTATAGGACCCAAAAGCACCTGCATTTAAACTAGCCCATGGCAAGAGTGAACCAAGGATTGCTACTCCAGCAGAAATGAGGATATACAAACGATTTTTTTCCATTATTATGTCTCCTTTTATTCAGTTTGATTTATTATACCATAAACTGAGGTACAAAGAAACCGTATATTTTAAGAATATAGCATATAAAAGGCCAAGAAAATTCTTTCTTAGCCTTGGTGAATCTGTAGAGTCTCTTTCAGTTCTTTATATATTTGTTCGTTTTCTTCTAGACTATAGGAATTGGCGCCACTAGCTAATGGATGTCCTCCTCCGTCGTGTCGTTTGGCTATCTCATTGATAGGAGTGATTTTACTACGCATGCGCACACGGAAGTGGCCATCAGCTTGTTCAACAAAGATAGCCCAAGCCTTAACAGTATCAATTCGACCAGGTGCACCAACAATCGCTGCTGTTTCAGCATCCGTAACCTTATATTTTTCCAAGATGTCTTGAGTAAGCAGAACGCGTGCAGCTCCATTCTCATCAACTTCTAAGTGATCATAAACATACCCTTGCAATTTTGCAATCTTGAAGCTCATGGTATCCATTTGACGAGACAATCCAGCAAAGTCAAAATCAATTTCTCGGAGCTGGCCAGCTATTCTAAAGGTACGAGCACTAGTTGAAGGGTAGAGAAAACGCCCTGTGTCCCCGACAATTCCTGCATAGAGAAGTCGTGCCGCTTCACTAGATAAAGCTAGCTGATTTTCTTGAGCAAATAATGCAATCATCTCACTGGCGCTGCTTGAACTTGTATCCACCCATGATAGGTCGCCATAGATATCATCATTTGGATGATGATCGATTTTGATGGTGAAATCAGCTTGTTCGTAGCGTTTATCATCGATACGAGGGCGATTCGCTGTATCACAAATAATCGCAAGAGCTCCTTTGTAGTCACTGTCTTGGACAGTATCCATTTCCGCCATCCAAGTTAGAGTTGGTTCGTTATAACCGACTGCTTTGATGGTCTTTTCTGGAAAATGGTGTGTGAGAAGAGCTTTCAAGCCCACTTGACTCCCTAAGGCATCTGGATCTGGTTTCATATGGCGGTGAATGATAATGGTATCGTATTCTTTGATTTTCTCTAAAATTTGCTGGCAAATTTCCATAAATAACCTCAATTCTTTCTCATTTCATTGTAGCACAAGAATTTTTATTTTTAAAATGAAAAAGATATGATATAATGGAGAAAGATAAATTGAGGAGGACGATATGGCATTAGCAAAAATTGTATTTGCCAGTATGACCGGTAATACCGAAGAAATTGCAGATATTGTAGCAGATAAATTGCGTGACTTGGGCTTGGATGTCGATGTGGATGAATGTACGACTGTTGACGCTTCAGACTTCTTGGAGGCGGATATTGCAATCGTTGCGACTTATACTTACGGTGATGGAGAATTGCCAGATGAGATGATGGACTTCTACGAAGACCTAGCAGATCTCAACTTGAATGGCAAAATTTACGGAGTGGTAGGTTCAGGAGATACCTTCTACGATGAATTCTGTAAGGCTGTTGATGACTTTGATCGCGTATTTGTAGCGACAGGAGCAGAAAAAGGTTCAGAGTGTGTTAAAGTGGACCTCTCTGCCGAAGAAGAAGACATCGAACGTTTGGAACAATTCGCAGAAGAATTGGCTGCAAAAGTAGGATAAAAATCAAGCTGCACTGACTGGAAGAAGTCAGTGCGTTTTTTTATTAGTTATTTTGGGATTTTACTAGCCTATTTGGTGGCTTTTTGATACAATAATTCAAATAAAGGAGGAGACTGTATGAATTTAGATATTATTCGGCAAGAAATTGATCAAATCGACGACCAAATCGTTAAGCTCCTAGAAGAACGGATGCACTTAGTTGAAGGGGTTGTCGCTTATAAGAAAGCATCTGGTAAGCCAATCTTAGATACCAAGCGAGAAGAAATCATTTTTGAAAAAGTCAGAAATCGAGTAGAAGATAAGCGCTATCAGGAGACCATTGTTGCGACTTTTTCAGACATTCTCAAACGTTCGCGTGATTATCAGGATCAAAATATCAAATGAAAAAAGAACAATTCTATCCGCTAGGAATTTTTCTGGCTGCAATGGTGGGAGGCCTTGTCCGCTATCTGGTTTCTACTTGGTTACCAGCCAGTCCAGACTTTCCTTGGGGCACCCTCCTTGTCAACTATCTGGGAATTTTCTGCTTGGTCTATCTGGTGAAAGGCTATCTGGTCTATAAGGAAACTAGTAAAGGCTTGGTTTTGGCGCTGGGGACAGGATTTTGTGGAGGCCTGACAACCTTTTCTAGTCTAATGCTTGATGCTGTGAAATTGCTCGATACCGGGCGTTATCTTAGTTTAGGCATTTACTTACTTTTGAGTATTGGTGGAGGTCTACTCTTGGCTTATGTTCTAGGGAGGAAGAAATGGTAATCGTTTATCTTGCAATCGCCTGCGGGTTCGGAGCCCTGGTGCGTTATTTCTTTTCCCGCTATAATCAAGCTTCAAAATTACCTCTAGGAACTCTCATAGCCAATCTTATAGGATGTTTTTTAATTGGCTTACTCTACAATCATGTGGAGTCCAAGGAAATCTATGCTATCCTAGCGACAGGTTTTTGTGGAGGGTTGACGACCTTTTCAACCTTGAATGATGAGCTGCAAAGACTGTTAAGTGACAAGAAGGTATTTTATAGCTATTTTCTCTTAACTTACATAGGCGGTTTTCTAGCGATTTTTTTAGGAATTCTGCTATAAATTTCTTTACTTTTAGGTGGAAATTTGGTAAACTGTATCTTGTGTGTAATGGACGCACAAAAATACAGTTTATCCGCTGAGGAAGGTTCCTCAAGATTGACAAAGATAGGAGAATAAAATGAATCCATTAATCCAAAGCTTGACTGAAGGTCAACTTCGTACAGATATCCCATCATTCCGTCCTGGTGACACAGTTCGTGTACACGCGAAAGTTGTCGAAGGTAACCGTGAACGTATCCAGATTTTTGAAGGTGTTGTTATCGCACGTAAAGGTGCTGGCATCTCAGAAAACTACACAGTTCGTAAAATCTCTAACGGTGTAGGTGTTGAGCGTATCTTCCCAATTCACACTCCACGTGTTGAAAAAATCGAAGTTGTTCGTTACGGTAAAGTACGTCGTGCGAAATTGTACTACTTGCGTGCTCTTCAAGGTAAGGCAGCTCGTATCAAAGAAATCCGTCGTTAATTCGACTAAAAACTCTGCTCACCCAGCAGGGTTTTTCTCTAGCTCCCTTAGTTCAATGGATATAACAACTCCCTCCTAAGGAGTAGTTGCAGGTTCGATTCCTGCAGGGGGCATAATTCAATCAAAAAGCACTGAATGATCAGTGTTTTTTCTTTGATAAAATTTAGAAACTATTTCATAAGAAATATGTAATATGGTATAATGAGGTAAGGATTATTCTTTCATAAAAAGGTGCAACAGTGTGACTTTATCAGGGATCTGGTGACGTTACATCTGTACTCTGAAGTGAACTTTCTTCACAAACCAGAAGTAAATTTTGTGTCGTGTATAAATGTACGATGGAGGAACTAAATTTTTTAAAGCAATCCGATTTAGAAATATATAGGAAACTAATGTAAGGGATATATAGGATTAGGAAAGAAAATGAAATTAGCTAAAAAATTGTTTATAAATAGACCAATGAGGTCTCAGTATTTTCTATCACTTATTTTGGAGATTCCAATTATTATTTGTTTTATCACAAATATTCCACAAGTATTGTGGCAGTGGTATATAACGATAGGCTATACAGTGATCTCTCTTACATACTATATAACAAATCGTGGCGATCGGAATTATTATTTTATTTCGGTATCTGATCAGTCAAGTAAGGAATACACTCTTAAATTCTGGAAATCAGTTTTGAATTCACTACTTACAATTACTAAGTATATTTTTATGGGAATTTTATTCCAAACGATGTTAGAAAGTTTATTTGGGGAGTTCATTATTGCGGATAAAGTAATTTCAATTTATAGACTTACATTTATAGTAGCAATGTACTTTATTTTATCGAAGATTTTATTCATTCTAACTAGGATGCCCCCTGTTTATACTTTGTCCTATATTGCTATTCCCTTATTTACTTTTTCTTTAATAGGAATAGAAAAATCTATTCTCAGTTGGACTTTTGCATCATTAATATTATTAAGTTTATTACCTCAATTTTTTAATGAAGATATAAAATTATTACAAACAAAGAAACTTACAACAATTGTGAATGATAAAGCTGATAATGAGAGTAAGGAAAAATTTATAAGATTAAGATATCAGATTTTGTTATTTATCCCATTCTTGTATCTTGCACTCATTATTTCAGAACGTGTGATATATAGTGATCAATTTAATTTCTTATATAATTATTTATTTATAAAGCATGAAAATATTTTAACGTTCTCATATTTTTCAGTATTAAATATTATAGTTACGGTTTGTAAAATACTGGTAGTGTTATTTATATTGATTGTATTTTTTGAGTTTGAAGACAATATCACTGATAAGTTATCGAAATTTGTTTTAACTAAAGTTTTAAAAAAAGAAATTAAAGCTTGTCTATATGGAAAATATAATAAGGTGTTTTTTAGTAATAAAAAATGGCAGTTCGATGAGTCAGATTATTATTTGTGCATTAGTAACAGTTTTCATAGTGCTAATAAAGATATATATACTTATGAAAGAGGGATTATAAAAACAGAAGATAATTTCAAGAATGTTAAAATAGTTTCCAAGGATATTTTGTTAATTGATGAAACCTATTATGTAAAATCTACTTCAGATATTTATAAGACATTGTCGCAAAATAATAAATCAAATGGTTATAGGTTATTAAAAAGGCCAGATTCTTTTGTCTTTTTATTTCCGTTTTCTTTGGCAGCTATTTTCATGTTTGGTTCCATAGTAGCAAACAACGTGATGGCTAATCATTTTAGAGGCGAGTATGTTTTTGCTAATGTAAAAGAAGATCGTATCGAAAGTGTAGATGAGTCAAAAAAAATTCAATTCAAAAATAATAAGATTTTATCTTGTAAGGAAACTTATAAAGTAGATAATGTAACGATGCAAATTCTAGATAGTAATTCTGAAGTAGTTGGAGCGTATAACAAACAAGGTATTATTGTATTTAAGGATGATAACCAAAATGTAAGCTATTATATTTTGAAGTCTTCTGAATTATTTAAAATTATAACTAATGAATAATATTGTTCTTAAATTTTTGGGAGTCATTAGATTTTATGGTAGTGTACAATAAGTTGTGTAAATACAAACTGAACTTATCGATCCTAGTCAACTATAAACAATCTAATCACCCATAATGAACCTCTTTTGGATATGAATGGAATATTCACTAAAAAAATTAAGCAAAACCTTTGACCAAAAATTGACCAAAAGTATTCAAAAGATTATTAGAATAGGATTTGTAAACCTTAGTTCGATTCCTGCAAGGGGCATAGAAACTATTGATTTTACTGGGTGTTTGAGGTGTTTCGCCCCAAATTCGCCCCCAAATTACAAGAATTATATAAAGTATAGACATAGGTTCGATAAGAAACCGCTAGAATTACTTTGACAAATTATCATGAATTATAAAATTTGGAGTACTAATGGTCGATAAAGATTGTTCTTTTGATAAGGTAAAAGTTATCTTAAACGGAACTAGCAATTTTTATATTTCTTCAAAAGAAGAATTGAATAAATGCTTAGATCATGTTGTTCAGTTGATTTCGGATTCATATGTTTTATATATAAATAATTCATATACCTCCTCCTCTTTTTTAACTATTAGTGTGCTAGAAGAGGTTGGAAAAATTCAAATGGGAATATTTATTAAAGGTTCAGATTCCTATGTGAGAAAAGATAAATTAAGGGATCATAAGTCTAAACAAATTGTTGGAGCGAGCTACACTATTTGTATGGGAGAAAGGATTAACAATGTAATTTCTAATGAAAATTTGGAAAAGATATTTCAATTTATTTATTCTGGTGAATTAAAAGATTTAAGAGAAAAAGCAATTTATTGTGATAGAAAAAATAACAATATTGTGACACCAAAAGATTTAATCACTCAAGAATTTGCAAGAAATTTACTTTTATTTGCGATAGAATCGTTTGATGATAATCTTGTTGGCTGGACGAATTACTCAATAGAGTTATCAAAGAAAACTGATTTGTTTTTTGAAATTATTGCTAATTCTAAGATGAAATAGACAAAAACCGCTCAGCAGAGCGGTTTTCGTCTATTCTTACCTTTTGCTACAATACCCAGGTACGAATAGCATGGGCTACGCCAGATTCGTCATTTGTTTTGGTGATGTATTTGGCGATTTTTTTGAGTTCTGGATTTCCATTTTCCATAACAACGGGGTTTCCAACGACTTCGAGCATGGTGCGGTCATTTTCTTCGTCGCCGATCGCCATGGTTTCATCTTTGGTCAATCCTAGTTTTTTAGCTAGGTGAGTGATGGCTGAACCCTTGTCTACATTCTTTTTAAGGAGTTCAAGGTAGAAAGGAGCAGACTTGTTGATAGAGTAGCGTTCGTAAAATTCTGCTGGAATCTTTTCAATCGTAGCATCGAGAATATCTGGTTCATCGATAAACATACATTTGACGATTTCCTTGCCAGCCATTTCTTCAGGAGTGCGGTAAAAAATGGGCATGCTGACGAGGGTTGATTCGTGCACTGTGTATTTTCCGATATTGCGATTGGCTGTGTAGATACCGTCCTTAGTAATAGCATGCATGTGGACACCGAGCTTACGACTGAGGAATTCCATATCTAGATAATCCTCATAGGTCAAGGATTCGCTGATAATCTCATGGCCAGTAGCAGTCTCTTGGACAAGGGCACCGTTGAAGGTTACTACATAGTCACCCTCGTCTCTCAACTGTAAGTCGTCCAGAAGTTTGGCAACACCTGCAATGGGACGACCCGTTGCAATCACGATTTTGACACCAGCTTGTTTGGCGTCTTGAATGGCAGAAAAGACTTCCGGAGTGATCTCCTTTTTACTGTTAACCAGGGTACCATCAATATCGACGGCGATTAGTTTAATACTCATAAATTTCCTCTATTCGTTCTTATTTGGGCTAAAATGATCGTTCTCAATCAAGTGTAAAAATTGCTGGGTAATGCTTGCGAAGATGCTGTTTTGGTCCAACATTTCTTTCGGGAAATAAAAACGATTATCTCCGTGGCGACTGCCAGCAAGGGATTGGACGATAGGAGACAGGCTAGAGAGTTCTGCCAGTTCTCCATTTTTCTGTAGAATCTCAATCTGTGTCCGCGGGTTTTCAGATTCGGGACGATAGATATCATAAGGGAGATCAAAGTTCTTATGAATAGCAGTGTAGTAGTCTGGATCAAAACCGATTTCTTCAACCAGTTGTCTCATGGTTGCGAGTTGGTCTTGGTCTTTTTCTGAAAAAGTAATGGATTTAAAGACCTTGCGGTTGACAAAACGTTGCGACAAGTCTGCGAGAATCTTGTCAGGACTGGTCATCCAGAGCTGGAAGTAGGTATTCATCACGCCATCATCAAGTGCCAGATAGTCAGATAGAGTAACTTTCTTTTCAAAAAAAGGTAGCAAATGAGGAGAAGTGCGTGCAAAGAAGTCCTTGTCTTCAGGATAGAGTTCCTTAGCGCGTTTGAGTAGATTCTGTAGGAGAACTTCCATAGCCCGTGTTGCTGGGTGGAAATAAACCTGCATATACATCTGGTAGCGACTGAGAACATAGTCTTCGATTGCATGCATGCCATTGCGCTGAAAGGCGATGCCATTTTCGACAGGACGAATGACTCGAAGGATCCGTGTCAGGTCAAATTCCCCATAAGATGCTCCTGTAAAATAGGAGTCGCGCAAGAGATAGTCCATGCGGTCTGCATCAATCTGACTGGAAATGAGCTGTACGACCTGCTTGTTAGGGTAGGTATGATCGATGACACTGGCTACCTTCTCCGGGAAATCGGGTGCTACTTGTAGCAGAACTTGGTGAATCTCTGTCTCAGGACTTTGGATGATTTCCTGGGTAATAGCTTCATGATCTGTATCAAAGAGATGTTCAAAAGTATGGGAGTAGGCACCATGCCCAAGGTCATGAAGGAGCGCAGCGGTCATGGTCAAGAGAGACTCAGCAGGATCCCATTCTTCAGGATATTTTTCTTCAAAAATCTCCGTTATACGTCGTGCAATCTCATAGACTCCTAGACAGTGAGAGAAGCGACTGTGCTCACCACCATGGAAAGTATAGCTGGAAGTTCCTAGTTGCTTAATACGGCGCAGACGTTGAAATTCTTTTGTATTGATCAAGTCATAGATGACTTGATTATTAACATGGATATAATTGTGAACTGGGTCACGGAATACTTTTTCATTCATATGACCATTATAGCAAAATCCTGCTCTTTTTGGTAAAATAGTAGGACAAGAGACAAGAAAGAGGATTTGATGTGAAGATTCGGATGCGCAATACGATTCAGTTTGATGAACAGTTGGAAGTCGTTGACCAACTCTATGACGTGGAAGTACGTGAAAAGGGGGATTATAGCTATTTACTCTTTTATAATGAGGAAAAGGAGAAAGTGGTTCTCAAGTTTCATCAAGAAGAATTGGTGATGACCCGTTTCTCAAAGCCCAATACCATCATGCGTTTTCTAAAGGATAGTGATAGTTTGGCATATATTCCTACTCCAATGGGGATGCAGGAGTTTATCATTCAAACGAATCACTACAAACTGGATGGGCAAAAGATTGAGCTTGCCTATCAACTGCAAAACAAAGAGGGACACCCCTTTGCCAGCTATCAATTAGAAATTACTTGGGGATAAGAAAAAGGTTGGCGAATGCCAACCTTATTTGATATAGAGTTCTTGATTTTTTAGGACAATTTCTCGAACTGTAGCAAACTTCTTGAGTTTTTTAAGTTCTTCAGGATGGGTTACGAGAGTGATCACATAGCCTTCTTTACCCATTCGACCTGTACGGCCAGCGCGGTGAGTGTAAGTTTCCATGTCTCTAGGAATATCAAAGTTTACGACACATTCTAGGCTATCGATATCAATTCCGCGAGCCAGAAGGTCTGTTGCAAGGAGCAAGGTTAACTGCTTGTCCTTAAACTTTTCCAAGATAACTTTTCTAAACTTGACATTGACATCACTAGCGAGGGAAACAGCCAAGACATCTCGATATTGCAGTTTTTCTTCCGCACTTCCAAGGTCTGATAGGCTATTAAAGAAGACAAGGCCACGAAAATCCTCTACATGAGCCAGTTTTCGTAGCATATCCACTCGGTGACGTTGGTCTACCTGCATGTAGAAATGCTGGATGTTATCCAATTTTTGGTCAGAGAGATCAATAGTGCGCGTGTTTGGCGCAATCTTTTCTTGGTCAAACTTGGTCGTCGCACTCATGTAGATGAGTTGATGGTCACGAGGTGCGTAGTGAGTGATTTTCTCGACAAAGTGAATCTGAGAATCATCGAGCAATTGGTCAAATTCATCCAGGATGATGGTTTCCACATTCATCATCTTGATTTTTTTCAATTTAATCAACTCAAAGATACGGCCAGGGGTTCCAATCAGTATTTCTGGTCCTTTTTTGAGTCGTTCAATCTGGCGTTTCTGACTGGAACCTGATAAGAAGAGCTGAGCAGTCAAGCCGATAGCCTCTGCCCACGTTTTACACACGTCAAAAATCTGTCCAGCCAGTTCGGTATTTGGTGCTAGAATCAAGAGCTGCTGGGATTTTTTCTTTTTCAGTCTGAGTAGACTTGGGAGTAAGTAAGCGAGGGTCTTACCAGTTCCTGTTGGGCTCACTCCTAGGAGATTTTCTCCAGCAAGAATAGGCTCAAATAGTTGAGTTTGAATGGGGGTAAATTCTTGGAAACCGAGTTGGTCGCTCAATTCCTGCCATTCAGTCGGTAGTTTGGTTTTCATTTTTCTGCCTCAAATCTAATGCCAGCAGTCTGGCGCATGGTATATAATAGGTCATGAACAGAACCTGCATCATCCAACCAGTTCTGGTAAAGTGTCTGATCTGGTTGCTGGATCATGTGTGCAAATGCGGCGGCTTCCTCAGTCATCGTATGAGGAGCTTGTTGGATAGGGAGCTGGACTTGATTTCCTCGGTGGTCGCTAAAAATAGCTGAGCGGACATGTTCAATCGTGTTAAGAGTCAAGGTTCCATCTGCTGTGTAAATCTCACAAGGAAGATTGGAAGTGATGTTTTTCCCAGCCTTGATATGAACTTGAAAGTTAGGGTAGAAGAGGATACCATCGCCATTTAGGTCAATGCTATTGTCAAGCTGTTGAGCCTGATAGGTCGCGTCTTGGGCCTTTCCAAAGAGACGAATAGCAGCGTAGATAGGATAAATCCCCAAGTCCATAAGAGCTCCACCAGCAAAACGGTCTGAAAAGACATTGGGAGTCTGTCCAGCCAACAAGTCAGGCATCTTGGAAGAATACTTGGCATAGTTGAAATCTGCTCCCAGCACTTGCTTGTCTGCTAAAAAGTTTTTGATAGTAGTAAAGGCTTCCTCGTGGTAATTACGAGCTGCTTCAAAAATAAAACAGTGATTTTTCTCAGCTGTTTGTCTCAAATCTAGCCATTCATGTGGCTGAGTAACAGCAGGTTTTTCAAGAATGACATGTTTACCTGCAGACAAGGCAGTCTTGGCTTGAACAAAATGCAAGGAGTTTGGACTAGCGATATAGACTACATCAAAGGAAGACTGAAAGAATTCCTCTAATTGATCAAAGAGTTGGATATTCTTATAGCGGGAAGCAAAGGTTGCGGCAGTTTCTAACTTTCTAGAGTAGACAGCAACCAGCTGGTATTGGCCACTGGTATGGGCTGCCTCTATGAAGTGATGACTGATAGCGCTTGTTCCGATGACACCTAGTTTAAGCATAGATACTCCTTTTCCGACTTTAAATCCTTCCTTCATTATAACATAGAAAAGAAGGACTATCCAACAGATGGTAAAAATTTTCAAATGGACTACGCTTTTCTTAAAGAAAGTGGTACAATATTGAAATGAGTAAATGAAACTGAAATGGGAGAGATAATGAGATTATTACCAATAAGAAAAATATCTCGTCAGTCTAAAAGACTAGCGCTTTTTTTGACCTTTTGTGCAGGATATGTCGATGCCTATACCTTTATCGTTCGAGGGAACACCCTTGTGGCTGGACAAACTGGGAATGTGGTTTTTCTTTCTGTAGGACTCATTCAGCAGAATGTATCGGACGCCAGTGCCAAAGTAATGACCTTGTTTTCCTTTATGATGGGTGTCTTTTTTCTGACATTGTATAAGGAAAAACTACGAATTGTTAAAAAGCCGATTTTGTCCTTGATTCCACTTGCAGTCCTGTCCCTAATTATAGGCTTTGTGCCGCAAACGGTTGATAATATCTATCTCGTACCGCCCTTGGCCTTCTGTATGGGGCTGGTGACAACTGCTTTTGGAGAAGTGTCAGGGATTGCCTATAATAATGCTTTTATGACAGGGAATATCAAACGTACCATGTTGGCTTTTGGAGATTATTTCCGGACCAATCATACGCCTTTCCTACGAGAGGGCTTGATTTTTGTTAGCTTGCTTAGCAGTTTTGTCTTCGGAGTTGTTTTTTCAGCTTATTTGACGATTTACTATCAGGAGAAGACAATTCTAGGAGTTCCTCTTATGATGAGTATCTTTTACTTCAGTATGCTTTTTGCTTCTTGGAGAAAAAAAGGGAAAGAAAAAGCTTAATTTTAATTGATTTTACTTGTAAGAAAAAAGAAGATATGCTATACTTGAAGAGTTGACTATGCACAGTCCTGTGCAACCGCACGAACATCGTTTGCTCGTCGTATAACAAATTTAAACTTTGTTATACTTAGAGCTCTTCTTTTAAGTGGTTCGTCCCACGATGCTAGGCGAGTCTTCACAAAAATACGGGGAAACCCTAAAAATCATAGGAGGTGCATAATGAGCACATACGCAATTATCAAAACTGGCGGAAAACAAGTTAAAGTTGAAGTTGGTCAAGCAGTTTACGTTGAAAAATTGAACGTTGAAGCTGGTCAAGAAGTTACTTTTAACGAAGTTGTTCTTGTTGGTGGTGAAAACACTGTTGTCGGAACTCCACTTGTTGCTGGAGCTACTGTAGTTGGAACTGTTGAAAAACAAGGAAAACAAAAGAAAGTTGTTACTTACAAGTACAAACCTAAAAAAGGTAGCCACCGTAAACAAGGTCACCGTCAACCATATACAAAAGTTGTCATCAACGCGATCAACGCTTAATTTTAAGGAGAACACATGATACAAGCAGTCTTTGAGAGAGCCGAAGATGGCGAGCTGAGGAGTGCGGAAATTACTGGACACGCCGAAAGTGGCGAATACGGCTTAGATGTCGTGTGTGCATCGGTTTCTACGCTTGCCATTAACTTTATCAATTCCATTGAGAAATTTGCAGGCTATGAACCAATCTTAGAATTAAACGAAGATGAAGGTGGCTATCTAAAGGTTGATATACCAGCGGATCTTCCTTCACACCAGAGAGAAATGACCCAGTTATTCTTCGAATCATTTTTCTTAGGTATGGCAAACTTATCGGAGAACTCATCTGAGTTCGTCCAAACCAGAGTTATCACAGAAAACTAACACGGAGGAAAACATTATGTTGAAAATGACTCTTAACAACTTGCAACTTTTCGCCCACAAAAAAGGTGGAGGTTCTACATCAAACGGACGTGATTCACAAGCGAAACGTCTTGGAGCTAAAGCAGCTGACGGACAAACTGTAACAGGTGGATCAATCCTTTACCGTCAACGTGGTACACACATCTATCCAGGTGTAAACGTTGGACGTGGTGGAGACGATACTTTGTTCGCTAAAGTTGAAGGCGTAGTACGCTTTGAACGTAAAGGTCGCGATAAAAAACAAGTTTCTGTTTACCCAATCGCAAAATAAAAAGGTTCAGTGAACCTTTTTATCCCGAGCCTTAAAATGAAAAGGCGAGGAAGCTAGAACTAGCATAAAATAAGGCTTTCCGAGTTTTCGGAGAGCCTATTTTTTTGTTTTGATACCCACAATTTTTCGTTACTAGTGTAGATGAATTTTGTGAGCGACATTATTTTTCCTAGGTGGAAAACTTCTAAAATATGGTATAATGAACAGATAGAGAAGTTGGGGGTAAAAGATGAACATTCAACAATTACGCTATGTTGTGGCCATTGCCAATAGTGGTACTTTCCGTGAAGCTGCTGAAAAGATGTATGTTAGTCAGCCAAGTCTGTCTATTTCTGTGCGCGATTTGGAAAAAGAGCTTGGTTTTAAGATTTTCCGTCGGACGAGTTCGGGAACGTTTTTGACCCGTCGTGGTATGGAATTTTATGAGAAAGCGCAAGAATTGGTCAAAGGCTTTGATGTTTTTCAAAATCAATATGCCAATCCTGAGGAAGAAAAGGATGAATTTTCCATTGCCAGCCAGCACTATGACTTCTTGCCACCAACGATTACGGCCTTTTCGGAACGTTATCCTGACTACAAGAACTTTCGTATTTTTGAATCTACCACAGTTCAAATTTTAGACGAAGTGGCTCAAGGACATAGTGAGATTGGGATTATCTACCTCAACAACCAAAATAAAAAGGGCATCATGCAACGGGTTGAAAAGCTTGGTTTAGAAGTTATTGAACTAATTCCTTTCCAGACTCACATTTATCTTCGTGAAGGGCATCCTTTAGCACAGAAAGAGGAATTGGTCATGGAGGATTTAGCGGATTTACCAACGGTTCTTTTTACTCAGGAAAAGGATGAGTACCTTTACTATTCAGAGAACTTTGTCGACACCAGCGCGAGCTCCCAGATGTTTAATGTGACCGACCGTGCTACTTTGAATGGTATTTTGGAGCGGACGGATGCTTATGCGACTGGATCTGGATTTTTAGATAGTGACAGTGTTAATGGGATCACAGTCATTCGTCTCAAGGATAATCTAGATAACCGCATGGTCTATGTCAAACGGGAAGAAGTGGAGCTTAGCCAAGCTGGGACTCTTTTCGTTGAGGTTATGCAAGAATATTTTGATCAAAAGAGGAAATCATGAAAAAAAGAGGAATAGTAGCAGTCATTGTACTGCTTTTGATTGGGTTGGATCAGTTGGTCAAAAATTATGTTGTCCAGCAGATTCCACTGGGTGAAGTTCGTTCGTGGATACCTAATCTCGTTAGCTTGACCTATCTGCAAAATAGAGGAGCAGCCTTCTCCATGCTGCAAGATCAGCAGTGGTTATTTGCTGTTATTACACTGGTCGTCATGGTAGGTGCCATTTGGTATCTACATAAACACATGGAGGATTCTCTCTGGTTGGTTTTTGGACTGACTTTGATAATCGCGGGAGGTCTGGGCAACTTTATCGACAGAATGAGTCAAGGTTTTGTGGTGGATATGTTTCACCTAGACTTTATCAACTTTGCGATTTTCAATGTTGCTGATAGCTATTTGACAGTTGGTGTGATTATTCTATTGATTGCAATGCTTAAAGAGGAAGTAAATGGAAATAAAAATTGAAACTGGTGGGCAACGTCTAGACAAGGCTCTGTCGGACCTGACAGAATTGTCACGCAGTCTCGCGAATGAACAAATTAAGGCTGGACAAGTTTTGGTGAATGGGCAAGTAAAGAAAGCTAAATACACTGTCCAAGAGGGGGATATCGTCACCTACCATGTGCCAGAACCAGAGGTCTTAGAGTATGTGGCTGAGAATCTGCCGCTCGAGATTATCTACCAAGATGAGGATGTAGCCGTTGTTAACAAACCTCAGGGGATGGTGGTTCATCCCAGCGCCGGTCATACCAGTGGAACCTTGGTCAATGCTCTCATGTACCATATCAAGGACCTGTCAGGTATCAATGGGGTTCTCCGTCCGGGCATCGTTCACCGCATTGACAAGGACACGTCTGGTCTCCTTATGATTGCGAAAAATGATGAGGCCCACTTAGCACTCGCTCAAGAACTCAAGGACAAGAAGTCTCTCCGCAAATACTGGGCAATTGTTCACGGCAATCTGCCAAATGATCGTGGTGTGATTGAAGCACCGATTGGTCGGAGTGAAAAAGACCGTAAGAAACAGGCAGTGACTGCTAAAGGAAAGCCTGCAGTGACGCGTTTCCACGTTTTGGAACGATTTGGTGATTATAGTTTATTGGAGTTGCAACTGGAAACAGGACGTACCCACCAAATCCGTGTTCATATGGCTTATATTGGCCATCCAGTCGCTGGGGATGAGGTCTATGGCCCTCGTAAAACCCTGAAAGGACATGGACAGTTTCTCCATGCCAAGACTCTAGGTTTTACTCATCCGAGAACAGGTGAAACCTTGGAGTTCACAGCGGATATTCCAGAGATTTTTAAAGAAACTCTGGAAAGATTACGTAAAACTGAGAATAGATAAAAGAGTTGAGATGACTGTCTCAACCTTTTTATTTCAAGTCTTTTCTATTTTAAAGCATTCATGTTATAATGGATAAATATGAAGAATCGGAGTGAGAATATGAAGTACAAACGAATCGTCTTTAAGGTAGGGACCTCCTCCTTGACAAATGAAGACGGGAGTTTATCAAGAAGTAAAGTAAAGGCAATTACTCAGCAATTAGCTATGTTGCATGAAGCTGGGCATGAGTTGATTTTAGTGTCATCTGGTGCAGTGGCGGCAGGTTTTGGAGCCTTAGGATTTAAAAAGCGTCCGACCAAGATTGCAGATAAACAAGCTTCGGCTGCAGTTGGTCAGGGACTTTTGTTGGAGGAATACACAACCAACCTCCTCATGCGCCAGATCGTTTCTGCACAAATCTTGCTGACCCAGGATGATTTTGTGGATAAACGTCGCTATAAGAATGCCCATCAGGCCTTGTCTGTATTGCTTCATCGTGGTGCCATTCCTATCATCAACGAGAATGACAGTGTCGTCATTGACGAACTCAAGGTGGGTGATAATGACACTCTGAGTGCCCAGGTAGCGGCTATGGTGCAGGCAGACTTTTTGGTTCTATTGACGGATGTAGACGGTCTCTATACTGGAAATCCCAACTCAGATCCAAGAGCTAAACGTCTTGAGAAAATCGAGACTATCAATCGTGAGATTATTGATATGGCTGGTGGAGCAGGTTCGTCTAATGGTACAGGTGGGATGTTGACTAAGATCAAGGCGGCCACGATCGCGACGGAGTCGGGGGTGCCGGTCTATATTTGCTCGTCCCTGAAATCAGATGCCCTGATTGAGGCAGTGGACGAGACCAAGGATGGTTCTTTCTTTGTTGCACAAGAGAAGGGCCTTCGTACCCAGAAACAATGGTTGGCTTTTTATGCTCAAAGTCAAGGAACGATTTGGGTAGATGGTGGAGCTGCAGAAGCACTTTCAAAAAACGGAAAAAGTCTCCTTTTATCAGGTGTGGTAGAAGTGGAAGGAAACTTCTCTTACCACGATATTGTAACAGTAGCAGATAAAGAAACAGGTCAATCTCTTGGAAAGGGACGTGTCCAATTTGGTGTCTCAGCTCTAGAAGATATGCTTCGTTCTCAAAAAGCTAAGGGAGTCTTGATTCACCGTGATGACTGGATTTCCATCACTCCTGAAATCCAGCTGCTCTTTACAGAATTTTAGAGGTGAACGATGGTAAGGACACAAGAACAATTTGAACAGGTACAGGCTGTTAAGAAATCAATCAATACTGCCAGTGAAGCAGTGAAAAACCAAGCCTTGCTAGCCATGGATGATCATTTATTGGCAGCTACTGAGGAGATTTTAGCGGCCAATGCCCTCGATATGGAAGCGGCTAAGGGGAAAATCTCAGATGTTATGCTAGACCGTCTTTATTTGGATGCGGGACGTATAGAAGCGATGGCAAGAGGGATTCGTGAAGTGGTTGCTTTACCAGATCCTATCGGTGAAGTTCTAGAAACAAGTCAGCTTGAAAATGGCTTGGTTATTACCAAGAAACGTGTGGCCATGGGGGTTATTGGGATTATCTATGAAAGCCGTCCAAATGTGACGTCTGATGCGGCTGCTTTGGCTCTCAAAAGTGGCAATGCGGTCGTTCTTCGTAGTGGTAAGGACGCCTACCAAACAGCTCATGCTATTGTCACAGCCTTGAAGAAGGGTTTAGAGACGACTACCATTCATCCAGAGGTGATTCAACTGGTGGAAGATACTAGTCGTGAAAGTAGCTATGCTATGATGAAGGCCAAGGGCTATCTAGACCTTCTCATTCCTCGTGGAGGCACTGGCTTGATCAATGCCGTTGTTGAAAATGCTATCGTGCCTGTTATCGAGACAGGAACTGGGATTGTCCATGTCTATGTAGATAAGGATGCAGACGAAGACAAAGCTCTGTCTATCATCAACAATGCCAAAACTAGTCGCCCTTCTGTCTGTAATGCCATGGAGGTCTTGCTGGTTCATGAAGACAAGGCAGCAAGCTTCCTTCCTCGCTTGGAGCAAGTGCTGGTTGCAGAGCGTGAGGAATCTGGACTGGAACCCATTCAATTCCGTCTGGATAGCAAAGCAAGTCAGTTTCTTTCAGGTCGATTAGCTGAGGCCCAAGACTTTGACACCGAGTTTTTAGACTATATCCTAGCGGTTAAGGTTGTGAGCAGTTTAGAAGAAGCGGTTGCGCATATTGAAGCCCACAGTACCCATCATTCGGATGCCATTGTGACGGAAAATGCTGAAGCTACAGCCTACTTTACAGATCAAGTAGATTCAGCAGCGGTGTATGTCAATGCCTCAACGCGTTTCACTGATGGTGGCCAATTTGGTCTTGGATGTGAGATGGGAATTTCTACTCAGAAACTGCATGCGCGTGGGCCTATGGGCTTGAAAGAGTTGACCAGCTACAAGTATGTGGTTACTGGTGACGGACAGATAAGGGAGTAAGAGATGAAGATTGGATTTATCGGTTTGGGAAATATGGGTGCTAGCTTGGCTAAGGCTGTCTTGCAAGCCAAGACGGATGAACAGATTCTCCTTGCCAATCGCAGTCAAGCAAAAGTAGATGCTTTCATCGCCAACTTCGGCGGTCAGGCTTCCAGTAATGAAGAAATTTTTGCAGAAGCAGATGTGATTTTTCTAGGAGTAAAGCCTGCTCAGTTTTCTGAACTGCTTTCTCAATACCAGACCATCCTTGAAAAACGAGAGAGTCTTCTTTTGATTTCCATGGCGGCTGGATTGACCTTGGAAAAACTAGCGAGTCTTATCCCAAGTCAACACCGGATCATTCGCATCATGCCCAATACTCCAGTGGCTATTGGCCAAGGAGTGATTAGTTATGCCATGTCAGCAAATTGTCGTGCTGAGGACAGGGAACTCTTTTGTCAGCTTTTAGCCAAGGCTGGCCTTTTGGTTGAGCTGGGAGATGGCTTAATTGATGCGGCGACAGGTCTTGCAGGTTGTGGACCAGCCTTTGTCTACCTTTTTATTGATGCTTTAGCAGATGCGGGTGTGCAGACAGGATTGCCCCGAGAAATGGCTTTGAAAATGGCAGCCCAAACAGTAGTCGGCGCTGGACAAATGGTTCTCGAAAGCCAGCAACATCCTGGAGTTTTGAAGGACCAAGTTTGCAGCCCAGGAGGTTCGACTATTGCTGGTGTAGCAAGTCTGGAAGAACATGCCTTTAGAGGCACAGTCATGGACGCAGTTCAGCAAGCCTATAAACGAACACAAGAACTAGGTAAATAAGAGGTTGGATGACTCCCAGCCTCTTTTATGGTCGATTGAATGGAGAAGACGCAAAAAGATTGTCACAAAAATCTATTTTTTTGATAGAATAGAAGGTAGAAAAAAAGAAATGAGTTAGACATGTCAAAAGGATTTTTAGTCTCTCTTGAGGGACCGGAGGGAGCAGGAAAGACCAGCGTTTTAGAGGCTCTACTCCCAATTTTAGAGGAAAAAGGAGTAGAGGTGCTGACGACCCGTGAACCAGGTGGAGTCTTGATTGGGGAGAAGATTCGTCAAGTGATTTTGGACCCAAGTCATACTCAGATGGATCCTAAAACAGAACTCCTTCTCTATATTGCCAGTCGTAGACAGCACTTGGTGGAAAAAGTTCTTCCAGCACTTGAAGCTGGCAAGTTGGTCATTATGGACCGCTTCATCGATAGTTCTGTTGCTTATCAGGGATTTGGCCGTGGTTTGGATATTGATGCCATTGATTGGCTCAATCACTTTGCGACAGATGGCCTTAAACCCGATTTGACCCTCTATTTTGACATTGAGGTGGAAGAAGGACTGGCTCGCATTGCTGCTAATAGTGACCGCGAGGTCAATCGTTTGGACATGGAAGGTTTAGACTTGCACAAGAAAGTTCGTCAAGGTTACCTTTCTCTTCTGGACAAAGAAGGAAATCGCATTGTTAAGATTGATGCGAGTCTTCCTTTGGAGCAAGTTGTGGAAACGACCAAGGCTGTCTTGTTTGACAGAATGGGCTTGGCTAAATGAAACAAGAACAACTAAAAGCTTGGCAGCCAGACCAGTTTGACCGCTTTGTCCGTATCCTAGAACAAGATCAGCTCAATCACGCCTATCTCTTTTCAGGTTTCTTTGGAAGCTTGGAAATGGCGCAGTTTTTGGCTAAGAGCCTCTTTTGTACGGATAAAGTAGGCGTTCTACCATGTGAGAAATGCCGAAACTGCAAGCTGATTGAACAGGAAGAATTCCCCGATGTTACCTTGATTAAGCCAGTCAATCAGGTCATCAAGACAGAACGCATTCGGGAATTGGTGGGTCAGTTTTCTCAAGCAGGGATTGAAAGTCAGCAGCAGGTTTTTATTATCGAGCAGGCGGAGAAAATGCATCCCAACGCTGCTAACTCTCTGCTCAAGGTCATCGAAGAACCCCAGAGTGAGGTTTATATTTTCTTCTTGACCAGCGATGAGGAAAAGATGTTGCCAACAATCCGTAGTCGGACCCAGATTTTCCATTTTAAAAAGCAAGAAGAAAAGCTCATCCATCAATTAGAACAAGCAGGTCTGGTCAAGAAAAAAGCAACTCTCTTAGCCCAGTTTTGTCAATCACGTGCTGAAGCTGAAAAGTTGGTCAATCAGGCTAGTTTTTGGACCTTGGTGGATGAGAGCGAACGCCTGCTGACCTGGTTATTAGCTAAGAAAAAAGAGAGTTATTTGCAAGTTGCGAAATTAGCCAGCTTGGTAGATGACAAGGAAAAACAAGATCAGGTCTTGCGAATCCTCGAAGTCCTCTGTGGGCAGGATCTCTTGCAAGCAAGGATGCGACAGATTCTACAAGATTTACTAGAAGCTAGAAAAATGTGGCAGGCTAATGTCAGCTTTCAAAATGCTATGGAATATCTGGTCTTGAAAGAAATATAAACTCAATGAAGGATAAAGAAAGGAAAGGGCTGGTTTATGGATAAAAAAGAATTATTTGACGCGCTGGACGATTTTTCCCAACAGTTACTGGTGACCTTGGCCGATGTGGAAGCCATCAAGAAAAATCTCAAGAGCCTGGTAGAGGAAAATACAGCTCTTCGCTTGGAAAATAGTAAGTTGCGCGAACGCTTGGGCGAGGTGGAAGCAGATACTCCCGTCAAGGCCAAGCATGTTCGTGAAAGCGTCCGTCGGATCTATAAAGACGGTTTTCACGTATGTAATGATTTTTATGGACAACGCCGAGAGCAGGACGAGGAATGTATGTTCTGTGACGAGTTGTTGTACAGGGAGTAGGCATGCAGATTCAAAAAAGTTTTAAGGGACAATCTCCCTATGGCAAGCTTTACCTAGTAGCAACGCCGATTGGCAATCTAGATGACATGACCTTTCGTGCCATTCAGACCTTGAAAGAAGTGGACTGGATTGCAGCTGAGGACACGCGCAATACAGGACTTTTGCTCAAGCATTTTGACATTTCCACCAAGCAGATTAGTTTTCACGAGCACAATGCCAAGGAAAAAATTCCTGATTTGATTGGTTTCTTGAAAGCAGGACAAAGTATTGCTCAGGTATCCGATGCGGGTCTGCCTAGTATCTCGGACCCTGGTCATGATTTGGTTAAGGCAGCTATTGAGGAAGAAATTGCAGTAGTGACAGTTCCGGGTGCCTCTGCAGGGATTTCTGCTTTGATTGCCAGTGGTTTAGCTCCACAACCACATATCTTTTACGGTTTCTTACCGAGAAAATCAGGCCAGCAAAAGCAATTTTTCGACTTAAAAAAAGATTACCCAGAAACTCAGATTTTCTACGAATCGCCCCACCGTGTATCAGATACATTGGAAAATATGCTAGAAGTCTACGGTGACCGCTCGGTAGTCTTGGTCAGGGAATTGACCAAAATCTATGAAGAATACCAACGAGGAAAGATTTCAGAGCTACTAGAAAGTATTGCTGAAACGCCACTCAAGGGTGAATGCCTTCTCATCGTTAAAGGCGCAAGTCAGGATGTGGAGGAAAAGGACGAGGAGGACTTGTTTTCAGAAATCCAATCTCGTATCCAGCAAGGCATGAAGAAAAATCAAGCCATTAAGGAAGTTGCGAAACTCTACCAGTGGAATAAAAGCCAACTCTACGCTGCCTACCACGAATGGGAAGAAAATCAAGAAAATGACTAAACAGGGAAGTTTGCCATCTTCCCTTTTTTTGTTATACTAGTAGAAGAAAAATTAGAAAGATTTGTGGGTGTCAAACAGTCTAGTAGCTTGTTTTGATATGAACTTAGGTTCCACCCAAAGAGGTATTAGTGTCGTGTCTCAATCTTATATCAATGTTATCGGTGCTGGTTTGGCAGGTTCTGAAGCAGCTTACCAAATCGCAGAACGCGGTATTCCAGTTAAACTTTATGAAATGCGTGGGGTCAAGTCAACACCTCAGCACAAAACAGACAATTTTGCTGAATTGGTTTGTTCCAATTCCTTACGTGGGGATGCTTTGACCAATGCAGTTGGGCTTCTCAAGGAAGAAATGCGTCGCTTGGGTTCTGTTATCTTGGAATCTGCTGAAGCTACACGTGTTCCTGCTGGTGGAGCCCTTGCGGTGGACCGTGATGGTTTCTCTCAAATGGTGACTGAAAAAGTGGCTAATCACCCCTTGATTGAAGTGGTTCGTGATGAAATTACAGAATTGCCGACTGATGTTATTACAGTTGTCGCTACTGGTCCTTTAACCAGCGATGCCCTAGCTGAAAAGATTCATGCCCTTAATGACGGTGATGGTTTCTATTTCTACGATGCGGCGGCGCCGATTATCGATGTCAATACCATCGATATGAGCAAGGTCTATCTCAAGTCTCGTTATGACAAGGGAGAAGCAGCCTACCTCAATGCCCCTATGACCAAGCAAGAATTTATGGATTTCCATGAAGCATTGATCAATGCGGAAGAAGCCCCGCTCAATTCGTTTGAAAAAGAAAAGTACTTTGAAGGTTGTATGCCTATCGAAGTCATGGCTAAGCGTGGCATTAAAACCATGCTTTATGGTCCGATGAAGCCAGTCGGTTTGGAGTATCCAGACGATTATACAGGCCCTCGTGACGGGGAGTTCAAAACACCGTATGCAGTTGTCCAGCTTCGTCAGGACAATGCGGCTGGTAGCCTCTACAATATCGTTGGTTTCCAAACCCACCTCAAATGGGGAGAACAAAAGCGTGTCTTCCAAATGATTCCAGGTCTTGAAAATGCTGAGTTTGTCCGTTATGGGGTCATGCATCGCAATTCTTATATGGATTCACCAAATCTTCTTGAACAGACTTACCGTTCTAAGAAACAACCAAACCTCTTCTTTGCTGGTCAAATGACGGGTGTAGAAGGCTATGTTGAGTCAGCAGCTTCAGGCTTGGTTGCAGGTATTAACGCAGCTCGTCTCTTTAAGGGTGAAAGTGAAGCTATCTTCCCAGAGACCACAGCGATTGGAAGTCTGGCTCATTACATCACTCACGCTGATAGCAAACATTTCCAACCAATGAACGTCAATTTCGGGATTATCAAGGAATTGGAAGGCGAGCGTATCCGTGATAAGAAGGCTCGTTATGAAAAAATTGCAGAGCGTGCTCTTACCGACTTAGAGGAATTTTTAACGGTCTAATTTTTTTCAAAGAATTGCTCATGATACTATAAAAATCTTAGAAATTGTGATAAAATAGGTAGGATAAAAAAAGGAGAGTAAAAATGGCGAACCCCAAGTATAAACGTATTTTAATCAAGTTATCAGGTGAAGCCCTTGCCGGTGAACGTGGCGTAGGGATTGATATCCAAACAGTTCAAACAATCGCAAAAGAGATTCAAGAAGTTCATAGCTTAGGTATCGAAATTGCCCTTGTTATTGGTGGAGGAAATCTCTGGCGCGGAGAACCTGCTGCAGAAGCAGGAATGGACCGCGTTCAGGCTGATTACACTGGAATGCTTGGGACCGTGATGAATGCTCTTGTGATGGCAGATTCATTGCAACAAGTTGGTGTCGATACGCGTGTGCAAACTGCCATTGCGATGCAACAAGTGGCAGAACCTTATGTACGTGGACGTGCCCTTCGCCACCTTGAAAAGGGTCGTATCGTTATCTTTGGTGCTGGTATTGGTTCACCTTACTTCTCAACAGATACAACAGCAGCCCTTCGTGCAGCTGAAATCGAAGCGGATGCCATCCTTATGGCTAAAAATGGCGTAGACGGTGTTTACAATGCCGATCCTAAGAAAGACAAAACTGCCGTTAAGTTTGAAGAATTGACCCACCGTGATGTTATCAATAAAGGTCTTCGTATCATGGACTCAACTGCTTCAACCCTCTCTATGGACAACGACATTGACTTGGTTGTCTTCAATATGAACCAACCAGGCAACATCAAACGTGTCGTATTTGGTGAAAATATCGGAACAACAGTTTCAAACAATATCGAAGAAAAGGAATAAGAAAATTATGGCTAATGCAATTGTAGAAAAAGCTAAAGAGAGAATGACCCAGTCTCACCAATCACTTGCTCGTGAATTTGGTGGTATCCGCGCCGGTCGTGCCAACGCAAGCTTGCTAGACCGTATCCACGTAGAATACTATGGAGTTGAAACTCCTCTTAACCAAATCGCTTCAATTACCATTCCAGAAGCGCGTGTCTTGTTGGTAACACCATTTGACAAGTCTTCATTGAAAGACATCGAACGTGCCTTGAACGCTTCTGACCTTGGTATCACGCCAGCTAATGACGGTTCTGTGATCCGCTTGGTTATCCCAGCTCTTACAGAAGAAACTCGTCGTGACCTTGCGAAAGAAGTGAAGAAGGTCGGTGAAAATGCTAAAGTGGCTGTCCGCAATATCCGTCGTGATGCTATGGATGAAGCTAAGAAACAAGAAAAAGCAAAAGAAATCACTGAAGACGAATTGAAGACTCTTGAAAAAGATATTCAAAAAGTAACAGACGATGCTGTGAAACACATCGACGACATGACTGCCAATAAAGAAAAAGAAATCTTGGAAGTCTAAAAATAAACAGAAAAACTCAGTTGGCATTGCTGGCTGAGTTTTATTCGAAAGAAGGAAATATGAATACAAATCTTGCAAGTTTTATCGTTGGACTCATCATCGATGAAAATGACCGTTTTTACTTTGTGCAAAAGGATGGCCAAACCTATGCGCTTGCCAAGGAAGAAGGTCAGCATACAGTAGGGGATACGGTTAAAGGTTTCGCCTATACAGATATGAAGCAAAAACTCCGCTTGACAAGCATAGAAGTAACTGCCACTCAGGACCAATTTGGTTGGGGAACTGTAACGGAAGTTCGTAAAGACTTGGGTGTCTTTGTGGATACAGGCCTTCCTGACAAGGAAATCGTTGTGTCACTCGATATTCTCCCTGAGCTCAAGGAACTCTGGCCTAAGAAGGGCGATCAACTCTACATCCGTCTTGAAGTGGACAAGAAAGACCGTATCTGGGGAATCTTAGCTTATCAAGAAGACTTCCAACGTCTGGCTCGTCCTGCCTACAACAACATGCAGAACCAAAACTGGCCAGCCATTGTTTACCGTCTCAAGCTGTCAGGGACCTTTGTCTATCTGCCAGAGAATAACATGCTTGGTTTCATTCACCCAAGTGAGCGCTACGCAGAGCCACGTTTGGGGCAAGTGCTAGATGCGCGTGTCATCGGTTTCCGTGAGGTGGATCGTACCTTGAACCTCTCCCTCAAACCACGTTCTTTTGAAATGTTGGAAAATGATGCCCAGATGATTTTGACCTACTTGGAAAGCAATAGCGGTTTCATGACTTTAAATGATAAGTCATCTCCTGATGATATCAAGGCAATCTTTGGTATCTCTAAAGGTCAGTTCAAGAAAGCACTCGGTGGCTTGATGAAGGCTGGCAAAATCAAGCAGGACCAGTTTGGGACAGAGTTGATTTAGGTCTTATAGACATGAAAAAGAAACTTGAAGAAATGAGTTTAGAGGAACTCTGGCAACTTTTTCCTATTTTTCTAGTAGAGCACAAGTCAGAGTGGAAAGACTGGTATGAATCGGAAAAAACAAATCTGAAAAAAATATTGGGTGCAAATGTTATTCAAAGAATAGAACATATCGGTAGCACTGCTATCCCTAATATTTGGGCAAAAAATATCGTTGATATTCTGCTAGAAGTAGGTAGAATAGAGGATTTAGCAAGAGTCAGGGATTTATTGGTGAAGAATGGTTGGCTAGTGATGTCGGAAAGTCCTAACAGGATTTCGCTAAATAAAGGATATACAGAGCAGGGATTTGCTGAGAAAGTTTTTCATTTACATTTGCGAATGGCGGGAGATCATGACGAGATTTATTTTAGAGATTATCTCTGCCAGCATCCAGATATTGCCCAAGCGTATCAGGAATTAAAACTAAGTTTGTGGAAAAAATTTGAACACAATCGAGACGCCTATACAGATGCGAAAACAGATTTTATAAACCACTACGTTTCAGAGGCTAAGTCCAGTAATTTTCAAGAATCAGAAAAGTGTCATTAAAAAACTCTTGATAGGAGAAAGAATTGAGAAAATCATTTTACACTTGGCTCATGACTGAGCGCAATCCTAAAAGTAACAGTCCCAAAGCCATCTTGGCAGACCTCGCTTTTGAAGAGTCAGCTTTTCCAAAACACACGGATGATTTTGATGAGGTGAGTCGCTTTTTGGAGGAGCATGCCAGCTTCTCTTTTAACCTAGGAGACTTTGACGCCATCTGGCAAGAATACTTAGAACACTAGAGACAATGAGATGAGGCTAGTATTTTATTGTTCTCTTTGCTATAATAAAAAGAAATAAACGGATTAGAGAGGTTCTTTATTTGAAGGAACATTCAATAGACATTCAACTAAGTCATCCAGATGACCTGTTTCATCTTTTTGGTTCCAATGAGCGCCATCTTCGTTTGATGGAAGAAGAGCTCGATGTGGTGATTCATGCCCGTACGGAAATTGTGCAGGTTTTGGGTGAAGAGCCTGCCTGTGAGGAAGCTCGTCAGGTTATCCAGGCTTTGATGGTCTTGGTGAATCGAGGAATGACGGTTGGCACACCAGATGTGGTGACTGCGATTAGCATGGTCAAAAACGATGAAATCGACAAGTTTGTCGCCCTTTACGAAGAAGAAATTATCAAAGACAATACTGGGAAACCGATTCGTGTCAAAACCTTAGGTCAAAAACTTTATGTGGACAGTGTCAAACAGCATGATGTGACCTTTGGAATCGGACAAGCAGGGACAGGGAAGACCTTTCTTGCAGTGACCTTGGCAGTAACTGCCCTTAAACGTGGGCAAGTCAAGCGGATTATCCTTACTCGTCCAGCAGTGGAAGCAGGTGAGAGTCTAGGATTTCTTCCAGGTGATCTTAAGGAGAAGGTCGATCCTTATCTTCGACCTGTTTACGATGCCTTGTATCAGATTCTCGGAAAAGATCAGACCACCCGTCTCATGGAGCGTGAAATCATTGAAATTGCGCCCCTTGCCTATATGCGTGGTCGGACCTTGGATGATGCCTTTGTCATTCTCGATGAGGCACAGAATACGACCATCATGCAGATGAAGATGTTCTTGACTCGTTTAGGCTTTAATTCGAAGATGATTGTCAATGGAGATATCAGCCAGATTGATCTGCCACGTAATGTTAAGTCCGGTTTGATTGATGCTCAAGAAAAGCTCAAGAACATTCACCAAATTGACTTTGTTCATTTTTCAGCCAAAGATGTGGTTCGCCATCCAGTTGTCGCTCAGATTATCCGAGCCTATGAACCAGCTCCAGTTAAGGTTGAAGAAAAGACCCAAGAAACAGAATAGCAAAAAAGCAGTTCAGATGTGAACTGCTTTTTTTAATGAGTGTCTAGCTTTAAACAAGTTCGTCGATAGAAGTGTGATCTTTATCGAGGCCTTGAGCAACTGGGAGGCTGGTCAAGTAACCTTGATAAGTGGTAACACCTTGACGCAAGCCCTCATCTTCAGCAATTGCTTGTGCGAATCCTTTGTCAGCCAATGCTTCGATATAAGGAAGAGTGACATTGGTTAGGGCGATGGTTGAAGTACGGGCAACCGCACCAGGGATATTGGCAACGGCATAGTGGAGAACACCGTATTTTTCATAGACGGGTTCATCGTGCGTTGTCACACGGTCAGCTGTCTCGATAACACCACCTTGGTCAACGGCAACATCAACGATGACAGAGCCTGGACGCATTTGTTTGACCATCTCATCTGTCACCAATTTCGGAGCCTTGGCGCCAGGAATGAGAACTGCACCAATCACCACATCAGCATCTCTCACACTTGCTTCGATGTTGAATGAATTAGACATAAGAGTTTGAATTTGGTTTCCAAAGACTTCTTCTAGAACTGAGAGACGTTTCGCGCTGATATCTAAAATAGTCACTTGAGCACCAAGACCAAGGGCGATGCGGGCAGCATGTGTACCGACGACACCACCACCGATGATGGTTACTTTTCCTTTTGGAACACCTGGTACACCACCAAGTAGAACACCAGAGCCACCAGCTTGCTTAGTAAGGAAGTGAGCTCCGATTTGAACAGCCATACGACCTGCAACCTCACTCATAGGAACGAGGAGCGGTAGTTGTCCTTGATTGTCACGAACAGTTTCATAGGCAACTCCTGTTGTTTTTGCTGCTAGCATAGCATCTGCTAATTCTGGAGCAGCGGCCATGTGCAAGTAGGTGAAGAGAAGAAGATCGTCGCGCAAATAACCATATTCAGAAGCTAGTGGTTCTTTTACTTTCACGACCAACTCGGCAGCCCAGGCTTCAGCAGCAGTAGCGACAATCTCAGCTCCTTGCTTTTGATAGTCTGCATCAGTAAATCCTGAACCGAGACCAGCATTTGTTTCGATGAGGACACGATGTCCACGACTGACTAAACTGTGGACGCCAGCAGGAGTGAGGGCAACACGGTTTTCATTATTTTTAATTTCTTTTGGAATTCCGATTAACATAGAGATAACCTACCTTTCAATTGACGGTCTTGTTTTGGTTGTCACATTCCAGTTCATAAATCAAAAATGTGATGGTTTTATTGTATATGAAACCGCTTCAAAAATCAAGAAAAACTTGTCATCCAAATTTATTTATGCTAGACTAGTGAGAATCAAGCTCTAATGGAGGGAAAAGTATGGAATCAATATTTGTGAAATTTGCCCAGTATCCATCAATAGAAACGGAGCGTTTATTGCTCCGACCTGTAACCTTGGACGATGCAGAAGCCATGTTTGAGTATGCTTCAGACAGAGAAAATACACGCTACACTTTTCCAACAAATCAAAGCTTAGAAGAAACTAAGAATAACATTGCTCAGTTTTACTTGGCTAATCCCTTGGGCCGCTGGGGGATCGAGCTAAAAAGCAATGGTCAGTTTATTGGAACCATTGATTTGCTCAAGATTGACCACATTCTCAAAAAAGCAGCTATTGGTTACATTATCAACCAAAAGTATTGGAATCAAGGATTGACGACAGAAGCCAATCGTTCCGTGATTGAGCTGGCTTTTGAGAAGATTGGAATGAACAAGTTGACAGCTCTTCACGATAAAGACAATCCCGCATCAGGAAAGGTCATGGAGAAATCAGGTATGCGTTTTTCCCACGAAGAACCCTATGCCAAAATGGATAATAAAGAACCAGGTCGAATTATCACAAGAGTTCATTATGTCTTGACTAAGGAAGACTATTTTGAAAATAAATAAGCAGTTGAAAAGATTTTTCAGCTGTTTTTTTCTTTCACTTACGAATAACTTAAGAGAGGAGAAAATATGGAAGTCATTATCGAAAAAATCAAAGAGTATAAAATCATTGTCATCTGTGCTGTTTTAGGCTTGGCCTTGGGCGGATTTTTCTTGCTAAAACCATCTACACAAAAACCCGTCAAAGAAAAGAATTTGCAGGCTGAAGTCGCAGCTGTTTCAAAGGATTCATCATCTGAAAAGGAAATCAAGAAGGAAGAAAAGGAAGAATCTCCTGAACAAGATCTAATCACAGTAGATGTTAAGGGGGCTGTTAAATCGCCAGGGATTTATGATTTGCCAGTAGGGAGTCGGGTTCATGATGCCGTTCAGAAGGCAGGTGGATTGACAGAGGAAGCAGATAGTAAATCGCTCAATCTCGCTCAGAAAGTCAGTGACGAGGCTCTTGTCTATGTTCCAACTAAGGGAGAAGAAGCAGCTAGCCAGCAGACTGGTTCTGGAACGACTCCTTCGACAAGTAAAGATAAGAAGGTCAACCTCAATAAAGCTAGTCTGGAAGAACTCAAGCAGGTCAAAGGCTTGGGAGGAAAACGAGCGCAGGATATTATCGACCATCGTGAGGCAAATGGCAAATTCAAGTCGGTAGATGAATTAAAGAAAGTCTCTGGTATAGGCGCTAAGACCATAGAAAAGCTAAAAGATTATGTCACAGTGGATTAAGAATTTCCCTATTCCTCTAATCTATCTGAGCTTTCTGTTGCTCTGGCTTTACTATGCCATTTTTGGAGTGTCCTATCTCGCTCTGCTAGGTTTTGTTTTTTTGCTGATCTGCCTCTTTTTCCAATTTCCTTGGAAATCGGCTGGTAAAGTTCTAGCGATTTGTGGAGTTTTTGGAATTTGGTTTTTGTTTCAAAATTGGCAACAGACACAAGCTAGTCAGAACCTAGTGGATTCTGTTGAGAGGGTACGGATTTTACCAGATACCATCAAAGTCAATGGAGACAGTCTGTCCTTTCGGGGCAAGGCTGACGGCAGCACTTTCCAAGTTTACTATAAACTCCAGTCCGAGGAGGAGAAAGAGTACTTTCAAGCCTTAACAGACCTTCACGAGATAGAGCTAGAAGGGAAAGTCTCTGAACCTGAAGGACAGAGAAATTTTGGTGGATTTGACTACCAAGCCTATCTAAAGACTCAAGGGATTTACCAGACACTGACTATCAAGAACATCCAGTCGCTTAAAAAGGTTAACAGTTGGGATATAGGAGAAAATCTGTCTAGTTTACGTCGAAAGGCTGTAGTTTGGATCAAGACGTACTTTCCAGATCCTATGCGCAATTATATGACAGGTCTTCTTTTAGGACATTTGGACACGGACTTTGAGGAGATGAATGAGCTTTATTCCAGTCTTGGAATTATCCATCTCTTTGCCTTGTCGGGTATGCAGGTGGGCTTCTTTATGGATGCTTTTAAGAAACTCCTCTTGCGATTGGGCTTGACCCAAGAAAAGTTGAAGTGGCTAACTTATCCCTTTTCTCTTATCTATGCAGGTCTGACAGGATTTTCAGCATCGGTCATTCGCAGTCTCTTGCAAAAGTTACTGGCCCAACATGGTATTAAGGGTTTGGATAATTTTGCCTTGACGGTCCTTGTCCTTTTTATCATTATGCCAAACTTTTTCCTAACTGCAGGAGGAGTCTTGTCCTGCGCTTATGCTTTTATCTTGACCATGACTAGCAAAGAAGGCGATGGGATCAAGGCAGTTGCTAGAGAAAGTCTAGTCATTTCCTTGGGAATATTGCCTATTCTATCCTTCTATTTTGCAGAATTTCAGCCTTGGTCTATCATTTTGACCTTTGTCTTTTCCTTTCTGTTTGATGTGGTCTTTTTGCCACTTTTGTCCATCTTATTTATTCTGTCCTTTATTTACCCAGTCACTCAGTTTAACTTTGTCTTTGAGTGGTTGGAGAATATCATTCGATTGGTATCGCAGCTGGCAAGCAGGCCTCTGGTCTTTGGTCAACCCAACGCATGGCTGTTAATTCTACTGTTAATTTCCTTGGCAATACTGTATGATTTTAGGAAAAATATCAAAAGAGTAGCTGGAGTCAGCTTATTGATTATAGGTCTCTTTTTCCTAACCAAACATCCGCTGGGTAATGAAATCACCATGCTGGATGTGGGGCAAGGTGAAAGTATTTTCCTACGGGATGTGACTGGGAAAACTATTCTCATAGATGTAGGTGGTAAGGCAGAATCTGATAAGAAAATCGAGGCTTGGCAAGAAAAGTCGACGACCAGCACTGCCCAGCGTACCTTGATTCCCTATCTTAAAAGTCGAGGAGTAGATAAGATTGACCAGCTGATTTTGACCAATACAGACAAGGAACATGTTGGTGATTTACTGGAGGTGACCAAGGCTTTCCATGTTGGGGAGATTTTAGTATCAAAAGGAAGTCTGACACAGAAGGAATTTGTAGCGGAACTAGAAGCAAGTCAAAACAAGGTACGTAGTGTGGTAGCTGGGGAGAATTTCCCGATTTTTGGCAGTTTCTTAGAAGTCCTATCTCCAAGGAAGATTGGAGATGGGAATCGTGATGATTCTCTGGTTCTTTATGGAAAACTTTTGGATAAGCACTTTCTCTTCATAGGAAATTTGAAAGAGAAGGGAGAGAAGGATCTTCTAAAGCAATACCCTGGCTTAGAGGTGGATGTCCTGAAAGCAGGCCAACATGGTGCTAAAACCTCATCAAATCCAGCTTTCCTAGAAAAAATCAAACCAGAAATTACTCTCATTTCAGTCGGAAAGAGCAATCGTGCGAAACTCCCCCATCAGGAAACCTTGACACGACTGGAAAGTATCAAGAGTAAGATCTACCGAACTGACCAGCAAGGGGCTATCCGCTTTACAGGGTGGAATAGTTGGAGAATTGAAACGGTTCGATAAAATAGACAAACTTTTCGAAAAATTGACTTTTTATCTTGACAAGGAATAGAAAACTTGGTATCATATAAAAGTTGAGAAAAGCAGAAGTGAGAGCTTCTCGCCTTGTGACATCAAGTTGCCTGGCCCTACGGATGAAAAGTTTCTAAGAAACGCTATCATAACGTGCGGGCTTGTATTATTACGAGTCCGCTATTGTTTTTCTCTAATAATAAAAAAGAGGTGAAAACCATAGCAAAGCAAGACTTATTCATCAATGATGAAATTCGTGTACGTGAAGTTCGCTTGATCGGTCTTGAGGGAGAACAGCTAGGCATCAAGCCACTCAGCGAAGCGCAAGCATTGGCTGATAGTGCAAATGTTGACTTAGTATTGATTCAACCCCAAGCAAAACCACCTGTTGCTAAAATTATGGACTACGGTAAGTTCAAATTTGAGTACCAGAAAAAGCAAAAAGAACAACGTAAAAAACAAAGTGTTGTTACTGTGAAAGAAGTTCGTCTGAGTCCAACTATTGACAAGGGTGACTTTGACACAAAACTTCGCAATGCACGCAAGTTCCTTGAAAAAGGAAATAAAGTTAAGGTATCCATTCGCTTTAAAGGGCGTATGATCACCCATAAAGAGATTGGTGCAAAAGTTTTAGCCGAGTTTGCTGAAGCAACACAAGATATTGCGATCATCGAACAACGAGCTAAGATGGATGGACGCCAAATGTTCATGCAGTTGGCGCCAGCAACTGACAAAAAATAATTGTCAGAAAGTTAAATAAAGGAGAAAAAATCATGCCAAAACAAAAAACACACCGCGCATCAGCTAAACGTTTCAAACGTACAGGTTCTGGTGGACTTAA
>NZ_JAQFJH010000019.1:0-36804 GCF_030440025.1 Streptococcus sp. SO2 | reverse complement strand
GCATTTCATTGGAGTCCGAACGGTCCGCCACCTTAAGGGCGATCTTGAAGCGTGAGTTAGACCAGATCTGGTCATCCACCACACCAGATGGTTTCTGAGTAGCTAGGATCAAGTGGACCCCGAGGGAACGCCCAACCCGAGCGATGGATACCAGCTCCTTGATAAAGTCTGGCTGGTTAACCTTGAGCTCTGCAAACTCATCTGAGATGAGGAAGAGGTGAGGGAGCGGTTCTGTCGCTTCTCCGTTTTTAAATTTCTTCTGGTATTGATTGATATGGTTGACTTCGAACTCTCCAAAAAGTCGTTCACGACGATGGATCTCCGCATTGATCGAAGCCAAGGCCCGCATGGATTGGGCTCCATCCAAGTTGGTAATCGTCCCCAAGAGATGGGGAAGGTTTTTAAAGAGATTGGCCATCCCACCACCCTTGTAGTCAATCAGCAAGAAAGCCACATCATGTGGGTGGAAGTTAACAGCGAGGGATAGGATATAGGATTGGATGGTTTCTGACTTCCCTGATCCAGTCGTCCCTGCGATCAAACCATGAGGTCCATGGGCTTTTTCATGCAGATTGAGCTGAACCAGGTCATCCTGACCACGCAGACCAATCGGCACAGCCAAACTCTTGTAAGGTGCGTTCTTTTTCCAACGGCTCGATACCTGCAAATCCTCAAAGGTCTCCGCCCCATACATTTCCATAAAGGTCACAGAATCTGGGATCGAACTCTTCAGGTTTTGGAGGTGATTGAGCGGAGCCAAGGTACGGGCGATCCGCTCCTTATCATAATCTGCTGGGAAATGATCCAAACGGAAGTCCGTCTCTTTCAAGACTCCTTCTTCCATAACCAGTTGGCCTGTATTGCGGTCCTTGATATTGATCACTGTTTGGATGTTCTCAGACAAGGAACTCATGACATCCTCTACAAAGATGAGAGAGCAGCCTAATTCCGTTGGATCTTCGGTAAAGAACTCCATGATGATATGATCTAAAATCAACTTCTCATCGGTCACTAAAACCACGTAATGAGGATGGAAGAGGGTGCTCTCCTTGTGGGATGCTTCTTCCTTTTGACTACGGCGTAGTTTCAAGATTTGGTTCAAACTATTCAGAACTTGGTCCCGTGTTCGTTGATTGTAGACAAAACCGCGAACATTGAGTTCTTGCAGTTTGGCATGAGGGAGCCAACGCATCCAAGACCATTGCTCTTTTTCCTCTTCAGGTAAGATCGTAATAAACTGCACATCATGATAAGAATGAAAAGTCGCTAGCTGCATCACCAAAAGCTGCAGTTGTTCTAGGACGAGATTTCTAGGTCCAATATAACCCACCGGTCCATGACTAAGGTTTGCCGGAATCGGCATATCTGGAATTTTTTTGTGACGACTATAGAGAGCGTAACCCTCTTCTTCCAGAGCATCCTTCTTACCGCTGCGCTCCTGTTGACCGTATTTCAGGTCATAGCTAGTCGGCATTTTCCCGAGTCCCAAACGATAGTATAAAAAGTCAAAATGCAAGGGAGTCTTTTCGTAGATCCGGTGATTGTAACTCTCAACCAAGTCCGTCAATTCTAAAATCGTTGGAAAATGATAGTGCATCCCTTCTTTTTGTTCTCGTTCCAGACGAGTCAACTCTTTGACCTTATCTTTCAGGTAAAGACGATAGAGATCGACCCGTTCCTTCTTATCAGCCTTGTACTTTTTACGATTTTTGATGAAACCACGGATAGAAAAAATCATTGTGGTTATGGACATCCCCACTGTCGCAAGAATATAGATCCCGCGAGGTTGAATCAAGGTGATCAAGACGGTTACCCCGACCATCATCAAAGGAGGAACGATCAGCTTTAACAGTTCATCACTCGGCTTAACTGGCTCCTGGCCTGGGGGATTGATCAAGATTTTATCCTCGCTACCACGATAGATGATCCGTGGAGAACGATGATAATCTGGATAATCTTCATAAAAACCATATCGAGATGGTTCTCTCAGAGTCAGTTGTTGCCCAACTTGGGCAGGACCCTGAACCCATACTTCATCTGGATAGAACTTAATCGTCACCGCCCCTAGACTCAACTCATCTCCAAAACCAATCAATTGCTGGTCCATTTGTTCCAGATGATTGTTTCGATAAAATGCGCCTTTTAGTCGAGTTAGCTTCCATTGATTTTGGGATTTTTGAAGTAAGAGTTCAACATCTCCATCTAGTGTGATCAACGCACCTCTTTGAGAGCCAATCTGAAACTCTGATAAATCCAAAAGGTCATAAACCCTTGGCTCCCCTTCTCGGAGATAAAAGACGACCTCACCCAAACGCAGACCATCTTTCAAGAGTCCCGCTTCATCATCGTACTGATAAAAGACCTCGCCACCATCGACCTTGAGCTGAATCGGTCTTTCCTGTTGAGAAAGGTAGACTTGGGCCTTTTCAGTCGCTCCAATCAAGACCGTCTTATCTGCACCCAGTTCTACTTCATAACGCAGACCTTGGCTGTAGAAAATGATTTGTTTTTTCATAATTTCTCTCCTTGGTCTACTTTAATTGCTAGAGGAGCTACTTGGAACAGGTTTCTTCTCAGATGACGGTTTGCTTTCAGAAGCCTTGTCTTGAGGGTTAGGAGTTGTAGAAGCATTGGAGCTTGATTCACTCGTTAGTAGCTCACTTCGACTATCCCAGTATTTCTTATACTCGCTTTCCAAAGTATTCAACTTACTTTCACGGTCTTTCCCTGACAAGTTACCATCTTCTCGAACCTGCTTAATTTCCTGAGTCAAAGCATAGAGAATCAAATCACTGTCGTTAATTCGTTTCGCAATATCAAGAGCCTCTTCAAAACGATTGCGCCCAACCTGGATCCAGTAAGTCAAATAAAGCTCATCTGACTTGAGTGTTACGTTGTTCAAGATGACTTTCTTTTGTTCAGAAGAAAATTCCAACCCCTGAATATAAGAGTAAGCCAACTCATACTTTTGCGTATTCGGCAAGCTAGCTGGATCAATTCTCTCTAATTCTGTAATAACACCACTATAATCAACTTTAATAAAGGCAGTATCTGCCTGCAACATCTTTTCTTTGAAAGGATTTTGCACAAAAATCAGATAGATCAGTGGAACGATCAACAAGACAACGCTGGCTGTTAACCAAATCGTTGCCAGTTTAAAGACACGATGGCGTCTACTTGGAACCAAGACCAAATCTGCCCGTTCTTTCGCAGCCTTCTCCGTGTAGTACTTCTCCAAAACAGCTACTGCAGCCTCTATATCATCTGCCTGACATAGGTCATTTAAGAAGTCGGGCAAGGTCTCTAATTCCAAGGAACCATTATAAAGATCCATGAAATCCAAATCGCTAAATAGTGTTACTGTAAAACATTTAGCCTGGCGTAAAAAATCTTCTGAGGATATGGATTGAGGAACCATCAGACCAGGAATTCCACGATAAGCAATCTTAGCCTGAGCATCCTTGGTAATAAAGAGATTTACTGGGTGCAAAAGGAAAGTCACAGGTAACTCCAAGGCGCCCTCTAGACGAAAAACGTTTAGGGCCAAACGGATTCTTTCCGAAATGGTACGTTCCTTTATTTCCTCATAAGTCAGTCCATGAGCTTCGACTTGATAGGAGAAGGTGACACTATCCTCATCAGACACCATCGATTGCTCCAAAAAGAATGGATGATGCAAATCCAATAGTAAGAGTTCCCGTAAATCTTGACTCGCAACATCTGAACGTTTGAGTTTTAATTCCCAGTTTGTTTCATTTTTTTCATAGACAAACGACTGTCCACCAAATTCAAATTTTTCTTCAGCCACCTATATCTCCTCAATTTCTACTAAATCTCCTGTCGTCATAGGATAATCAGACAGATGTTTCCCTTCATCAATCAACAAACCTTTATTGACAATTCTTAATTGATATTTTTTTCGCTTGATACCTGGATTAAAAATCGTATCCACTTCTCGCACCAGCCGGCGCACTTCAATTCGCCGCGGAATGCGAATATCCACATCTCTTTCTCTCAAACGTAGGGTAATATTGATATGTTGCTCCACCTTTTACACGCCTCCTATGTCTGGTTTATCCTTTTCTAAGTTATTTAGACAGACTAGTTGTAAAATTAGTCCATCCCTTCTACCATCACACGATAACTCATTACTGCCGTTGCTCCAAAAAGCAAGAAAATCAACACCACATAGAATATCTCTGGAAGAAAGTCATTCAGACCACCTTTTTCTACATGGCCTATATTTGTTTGGAACTTGATTGTTTTTTGAGCATTGGGCTGAAACAACTGTTCTTCAGAAGATTTTTTCACTGGTCTCTGTATAGCAGAAAACAGTTGGCCCCTTTCTGTGATCAACTGTTCCTCTTGATGCTGTTGCATGTCCTGCAACCTCTTTTGAGTCGCTTCATTAAAAAGCTCCTTGATTTGTTCAGACTGTAGACCAAATTTCAATCCCTCTTTCTTTTCAAGTCGGGAATCATCAATCTGCAGACTGTTATCCTTCAAATCATCTGCAGCAGCCCCAGAGACTGCTGCACATGTTACTAAGGTAAGAAGGAAAAGAATGATTTTCTTCATATTTCTAATTTCTATTCTTTCTCAGCTTGACTTGCTTGAAACCACAAACTACTTTCTCTGATAAAAACATTTATAACAAGTAAAACAGCTATGACAACAATCGTTGCAACAAAAGCGATAATTGCTGCTGGATGTCCATCAAAGTATCCTGAGAGCAAACCTTCTAATATCGATAACGCATTGAGATTTTTGATAAAGGCTGGGAAACCAGTTAGACTTGCTGTTGTCCCAATAGCATTTGATAGGTAGACAAAGCTAATCATCATAAAGAAGGAGAGTCCCATACCAATCACTCGGAAATGTTTAAGCAATAGATATTGTCCTTGAATCAGTACAAATGCGGCTAAAACAATTAATAGAACCCAAGATGGTTGATATTCACGGCCAACCTGTAGCTGAACACTTGATACAACACCAACTACCAATCCGACAACGAGACTTAAAGCAGATAGGATGGTTACCGTCATCAAGTCTGTATCATGTAACTTATCAAGTTTGAACTTATCTTTGACTTTGCGAATAACGTTTTGAGTTGCAAACAGATAGGCTGTAAAGAGGCTAACAATCTCCAATAGTAAAATCCATGTAAATGGACGGTAAACATTGACAGTCGCTTTCACTGAAGTAGCATTTTGGGTAACAGGATTGGATAAGAAGTTCAACAAAACTTCGTTTGGTACCCCATTTTGATAGGCATTATTCAGAACCTTCACAAAGGATTCTACAAAGTTTCCATTGTTAGTCAATTCTTCGTTAAACTGCGTCATCAAGGAGTCAGCATCTTGTGACAACTTTTCAGTACTTGTTTGAGCATTTGACAATTCACGATTGAACTTACCTAAAGTTTCATTCACAGACTCTGCAGCTTTGACATTACTTTGAGAAGACTCCTTCACACCCGTAGTTTCTGACAATAGAGCTGCATAATCCGATTTTAGGGTGGCCAATTGTTTATCAGTCTCTTCAAAAGCATCATTGCCTTTCCCTTGCTTCTTAACCAAATCCTTTAGATTATCTTCCAACTGCTCGTACAACTTTAACTGTTCCTTGATTTTTTTATTCAATTCTTGGTTGGTAGACAAAACATCCTGCACATTTTTTTCTAGAACAGGCTTCAGTTTAGTCAGTGCTGACAAGGCTTTATCTACTTTCCCTTTGACACCATCAGTTTCTTTATCGCTAGCAGGTGTAGTTAAGCTGTCTTCATATTTCTTCAGATTTGAACTAATAGCTTCAAGCCAAATATTTGACAAAGCATCTGTTACATCACTATTTCGTAACTCTTTGACAGCATTGTATGTTTGTCTGAGTGCTTCCACCTTTTGGTAGTCAGAAGCTATTTTCTGAACCTTTTGTCCATAACTCACTGCTGCTTGCTGAACACGTAACACATCTACTGGAGCACTGGCTGCTTGGACATCATTCAAGGAAATATTAATTGATTTTAGCTCTGCTTTTGGAGCTGGGCTTGGAGTCCCGGTTGAACCTGTAGTTGGAGTCGGAGCTGCCTCTGCAACACTATAGGCTACTTTAAAAGTCCCACCCGTCTTCAAATCAATTTCTTGACCAAACTCAACTGGTGTACCATCATAAGTAACTGAGTGAACTGTCACTCCTGATTCAGCTTTCCATGATACCTTAGCCTTTGTTCCTGTTCGTCCAACAGCACTCGTACTCGTGATTGCCAGATCTTCCAAATTCTTCAAATCAGTCGAATTGATTTCGTCACTAGGCTCTTTGATTGTTTTTAATTCAGTATAGTTTACAGAAGGAATTGTGATTGGTGTCATACCAAAACCACTAAATTCTTTTCCACTAAAGTCTTCTTTGGGTAGTTCTGAGATTGCAGAAGCCAGCTGCGTTTTTAGAGATTCCTCAACCTTCTCTAGGTCCTTATTTGCAGCTTTATCCAAAAATTGACCGAGAGTGATATTATTCTTCTCACTTGTCTCATAATAAGCAGCTAATTTTTCATCGACAAAGTTACGAATATCCTTTTTATGATTCTCAAACTTGGTTCTTTCATCTGTTAGATTGGTCTCTAAAGTAGCAATCTCTTTGCTGATATTATCTGCTACTTTTTTATAGTGAGCCTCAACTTCTGGTGACGTTCCATCAGTGGATGCTGGTGTTCCATCTATATTAGAAATCAGAATACGTTGAGCTTTAATTAATTCCTTATAAGTTTCAATTTGTCCCTTAACGTCTTCCCAACTCTGAGAAATGAGCCCAGTGATAACATCCGCATGATTTTTCTTCTCAGTGACCCTATCCTGAAGCAGAGTGTCAAGCTTTTTACCATAGGCAATCTGTGAAACGTCATAACGACCAAAAATCTGAGAATAACTATCCAAACCTGTCTTTAAAGCACTGTTGGCGTCAACAGAGGAACTAGACATACTATAGAGAGTTGGGAAAAGATTTTTAGAGTTGATAGCTGTATTATATAAATTCGTACGATAGTTTCCGATATTGGTCGCTTGTATCTGTGAGCTAGCTTGGACATTCTTTTGTGCTGTATAAAGGTTGTTCAAAATACTAGCCATATACATATCGACTAACTGACCATTCAAATCAGCAACAATATCTTTCGCTAGTTTATTTGCATCATTTTCTACTTGCAAATTTCCTTGCGCATTCACCTTATAATTGATGGTTGTCTTGTCAACATTGATGCTGTTAATATCGAGTATTTTTTCAGAAAAGTCACTAGGAATTGTTAAAACGAGTTGGTATTTCCCACTTTCTAACCCAGAATCAGCTGCTCCACGAGGGACAACAGACCAGTTTTGTGAATTATCACGCTCGATATTTTTTACATAACTAGCACCTAGATTGTATTCTTTTGTATCTACGTAGACAGGCTTATCTTCATTTACGATAGCTACATTTAATTTTGTCTGCTGATTAGCCTTTGCATTATTTTCATTGCTAATCGTTGTATTTTTTTGAACAGATAGATTCAAAAAAATAATCAATGCAAGCAATCCTAATGCCAGCAGACTACTTCCTATATATTTAAAAATTCTATTCTTCTTCATATTACTTTAAATCTTCTCCGTCATAAAAAATAGGAAGGCTCTCGCCCTCCTAAAGCCACTTATATAACAAATTAAATTTGTGATGCAAGATCTTGGTCGTTTTGTTCAACAATTTCAGCAACCTTGTTCAATTGAGCATTGATTTCATCAAGCAAAGTTGCAAACTCCTCAATTTTTGGAGACAATTCTGTGAATTGGCGATCAAAGCTCTCAAAAGCAGCACCTTTCCAGTTGTCTCGGATAGTATTTTGCTCTTGAGTTAATGTACGAAGTACTTGTCTTACTTCCTCAGAACCTTGAGTGTACTTTTGAGCAGAGGTGCGCAATTCTTCTGTTGTTAATTGAATTAAAGCCATGTGAAACTCCTTTATATTAATTTATGCCCTCATTATATCAATAATTTGCCTCAATTGCAAGTTTAAAATTCATTTTTTATTCTATTTATAAAAAATAAGAGCTGTTTCCATCTAAAAACTAGTAAGAAGGATTAAATTATCTACTTTTCTTGTATAATTACTTCTTTTTTTTATTTATAATAACAAAGTATAACAAACTCATATCATCCTTCTTTTATAAGGTATATTTGTTAAACGTTCTTTTCTTCTAACTTTCTATGAAAGTTTTTATTCTCTTGATGGCGAGCTTCCAACACATTCTCTATGCGACTCTTGTAAAGTTGATGATAGTTATCTAAATTGTTCTCTATCTCAAAGATATATGGTTGAATTTCAGCAAAACTACTGTCTCTGCATGCATAGGAAAGCGCCTCTAGGAGATTATCCGTCTCCCTACTAAACTTGTGGAAATCATCATCCAAATCCATCTCCAAACGCTCTAAGTTTCGTAATTTACGATTATGCTCATCCTCTAGTTTCTGAAGTTGCTTTTTATCCATCACAAGTTTTCTCCTAGTTCTTGATCGGACTTTGTAAAGCAGGGGTTTGCATGGTCTGGGTCAAGTAAGTTTCGGCAGCATCAGCGGCCTTGCCCTCAAATCCACCCTTAATATTGTTTACATAAGTCTTAGAAGCGTACTCTTGCATATCTGAAGCTGCTTCTTGCAACTTTTTAGCTAACTCCACTCCTTTAGCAAGGATTGACAGTTCTTTTGCAGTTACTAAGGCCCTGACTGCTTGGCGTTCTTGTTCCTTCATTCTTTCTTTGAAGCCTCTGTCGAGTTGCTCTCTTGTAATTAAAGTATCCTCATCCGTTAAGACTAACATTTTTTTCCCTCCATGTTTGTTTTACATCCGCCAATAGATTGTTAAAATCTTCAGCACTATTTGTATCTATGGTTTCAAAGGAACCACTAGCTTTAACCAAGCTCTCCCCTAGTTGCTCGATTTGTGTCAGGAAGGATGTTGCTGCTGTCTTCGTGTCACTTGCAACGCCTTCATCCCAAAAGCTTGTTGTGTCAAAACCAGAAAGTAGATTTGTAACTTCTGAACTTGACAAATATCCAACCATGTCAAAGGCTGTCTGTCTTGTTTCTTTTATCATGTTTTGAATATCTTCCTTAGCATCTGAAAGTAAGGTTTTCACAGATTTAACTTTGTCTTCCATGTCAAAATTTGCCAACTGGGCTGCTGTCTGAAGCAACTGAGCTCGAACCAAAATCCTCTTTTCTCCTGTAAGATTGCCATTTCTCAGTTGTTCCTGATAACGAGGAATAGCTTCTCTATCCCATTTTATCGATTCTTTACGAGCTTCTTCGACGATCTTGCTATATTCAGTTGTAAAATTCTCGTAAACTGAATAACCAATAGCTGCCTTTATTTTAAACTCACCTCTCATAATGGAATTTAAAACATTTGAGGCTACATTTTCATCGACTCCTAAAGCCCGGAGGGAATCCAAGGTTGTCGCTATCAGTCGAGCCAGCTTTTCACCTGCCCTGAGCAATTCTGGGTGAAAATCCTCTGAAGCAGTCAATAAATTTCCCTTCCCATCCGATTGGAAAACACCAAAGTCATGGGAACTTTCCGGATCAGTAATCTGGGTATAATGCAAGGGGACGAGGACATTGACTTTACCGACGGGTTTCTTAAGAGGTTCATCGGAGTCCCCCGGTAATTTGGTGATGGTATGCTCACGATTGAGCATCCCCACGACATCAAATGGATTGACATAGTACTCGATTTTTTCGCTGATCTTTTTGATTTTCTCATCACTGAGTCCCATTTTCTTTAAACTCTTTGTCGTGTCCGGGCCGTCAAAGAGGACCACTTTGCCGATTTTCTCCAGTTCTTCATCACTGAGGCCAGCTACCCCTTGCGCAGAGACAATGGTTCCTAAGGAGTGACCTGTGATGTCCATCGTAGCTTGCGGAGCTTTTTCAGTCATCTCTGCAATCTTCGTTTTCATTCCTACTGTCGCTAACTTGGCTTGCGGCGTATGGATATGATTGAGAGCGAACTTAGCATCGTTGTCAACCCAGTCGTTCCAATTTTCTTTACTGATGGCATCACTTCCGCGGATAGCCATATAGGTTTTCTTGGTATCATTAGTCAAGGTTGGCGTATCCGTTAAGTAGTAGGCACTGAAACCAGCTTCATCATCAGTTAACAATCCTTTTTGATAACGTTTGTGATGAACATCCTGCCTCATCCCATTCGCATCAGGAACTGGTATCGATGTGACTTTATAAGTATCTCGCAACTCAGGATCTGGTTGCAAGTAGACTCTACCATTATGAGGAAGGTTCTTACCTCCGGGTGTGATTTCACCGTCAAAAACTATATCTTCAGAAAAGTTAAAATCTTGAAAAGTTTTTGAATTATTTAAAGGCGGAAAATTATTAGGGCGATTAGCATATGCCGACTGCGCCAAATCTGCATAAAAATTATCAAAATTTTTTAAATTGCTATTACTCATATATAAACCATCCACCATCTCGTAAAATTCTTATGGGTTGCATTTCAGAAATCCTCTCAAGGTTAGGCAAGGAGTACCTGTTATTATCCAAAGGAAATCCAAGAGTAAAACTGCTTTCCTTTATATTGTTTATACGCCCTTTAAATGTTAGCATATAACCGCCTCCTTGAGGAGTTCCATTTCCTATCTGACCAACTTCCATACTATCCCAATCAAACTGGACACTTTCGACTTTAGGATTTCTAGACTTTATGAAGTTCGCCATCTCCTCTTCATGCTCCTTCAGATATGCCAACTGCTTGGCTCGCGGACTAAGAAATACTCCTCCAAATAGATTTGTTTCCTGTGCCATCCATGCGCCTCCTCCAAATACTACAAGAGCTAAAGCTAGCCAAAGTAAAGTACGTTTTTTCATCTCTTTCCTCCTATATAGCGGAATCTAAGTTTATTATATCATGAATGTAAAAAAATACTTTTGGCAAGTATTAGAAGTCAGTGGGGAGTGAAGAGAATGTTAAATTTGAGTAAAAATTATCAAATTTTTTTAAATTACTGTTAGTCAAAAATCCTTCCTCCCATTCGTAAATAATTGGCTAAAGCCATTGAATTAGGAATAATTTTGCCATTCTCAATATCAAAAGTAACATTCCAAGAGGAGGACTCAATATGATTAAAACCACCATATACATTTACAATTTCTCCGCCTCCTTGAGGGGTCCCATTCCCAACTTTTTCCCATTTAGTTTCATCCCAAGAAATCTGAACAGATTCAATCTTTGAATTTTTAGACTTTACAAATTTTACAATTTCTTCTTCATGTTCCTTTAAATAATCCAACTGCTTAGCTCGTGGGCTTAGAAATAAATTTGTTTCTTGTGCTAGCCATGCTCCGCCTCCAAATATTCCAAGTGCTAAAATCAGCCAAAGTAAGGTACGTTTTTTCATAATGCTCCTTCAGATATATCATCTCCCTCTTACAATCCAAAACTCCTTAATTAAAAACAAATTACGGATCTATTGTTGCTTTAGAAATAGAAGATTGTCATTAAAACTAGTATAGCATAAAAGCCTCAAACATCCTATTTCACCAATCACTCTTCTTGAAGGCTTGTTAATAATCTGACCAGAAGTATCTGAGTTGAATACAAAGAAACAACTGACTTTGTCAGATTGCAGCTACATTTGTAAGCGACTAAAGTCGCAACAACTGTGTCAATTGCACCAATTTAAGTATGAAAGTACAAAAAGAACACCCCGAAAGGTGCTCTTTGTAAGTATCGTAATTCTCTCGAATGAACGTTTACTAAATTGTGATGCTTTACGGACTTTCTTAAGACCTGGTTGGAAAGTGTGGGTTTCCGTTGGGTTAAAAACAACACAATATCAAGGCTTTTCAGAACGATATCTACTGATTCATTTCATAAAATTTGAACCAATATTTTTTAAATAGGGGAATTTCTTAACGCATAACTTTCAATCCTATCCTCTTCCTTCTTATCCTAATAAAGTTTGTAATATTGGAATAACAACGATAAATAGAACCGTACTTAGAGTCACTACATTCGTAGAGAATTCCACATCTCCTTTTCCTTGATTAGCAAGGATTGGGAGAACAGCTAGAGCTGGTGTAGCGGACTGAATCATAAAGGTCTTAAATTCTACTGTCGCCATATTTGGTGCAAAGAACTTCAATACAAGAAGCATGATCAGAGGAGCTAGGATAAAGCGTCCAACTAAAGTAACAATTGTATCTTTATCAAAAGCAATGGTATTCAAGCCTGCCCTAGCAAGAACAATACCAATATAAATCAGAGATAGAGGAGTGACGATATTTCCAACATAGGTTAAGGTATTCATTGCGAAATCTGGAATAGGAATTCGGAGAATCAAAACTAGTAGAGCCACAAGAAAACCTACAAGCGGAGCTGGTAGCAATTTCTTCCAGTCAAATTTAGTTGTCTCCTTGCTTTGACCCGATTTACTATCGCTCGTCATCAAATACACGCCCAATGTCCAGGTGGAAATCGTATTGGTGATATAGTAAATTAAGAAATAAGGAAGAGCCTGCTCTCCAAAAAGAGCAACGTTTAATGGTAAACCGATAAAAATAGTATTGGCATTCACAAAGGTATTAATCATGGTCCCTCGCCGTCCTGGACGAACCTTGAAAACCACAACTGCAATATAAGCTACGATATAGCCCAAGATAAAGGCCACAAATGTATAAAGGAGACCTCCAGAAAGACTGATTAGTTTATCTAGTGTTAGGTATTTCATCACCGACACAAAGATTGATGCTGGCAAGGCTACATTCATGATCAAACGAGATAGGTTAGGTCCAAAGTCATCTCCAAACCATCCCTTCACCTGAAGAATATACCCCAAAACAATAATAGCAATTATCGGAATGATACTCGTAATCGAGGTTAAAAAGAGTGACATAGGTATCCTTTCTATATTACTTAAGTCCACAGCCCATACAAATCTGTCGCTATAGAAGGATAGACAGCAACAGGAATGAATTATCTATACTCTGGATACCACTTCAAATCACGAACGGCTTTGACCATATCTGTTTCCTTAGCGCGTGCAAGACCTTGTTCTTGCGCTTTTTTAGCGACTGCTTCCGCTACTTTAATAGAAACATCTGCTACATATTTGAACGGCGGCAAAACAGGAGCTCCTGGTTGGCCTGGATTGACAATACCACTCAATGAATGAGCCGCTGCTCCAATCATTTCATCAGTTAAAAGACTTGCTTCAGAAGCCAGCATACCTAGACCAAGACCTGGGTAAATCAAGGCATTATTGGCTTGACCAATCACATAGTCGACACCTTTATAAGAAACCGTATCAGCAGGAATTCCTGTTGCGACAAAAGCTTTGCCATCTGACCATTCAATCAAATCTTTGGCAATAGCTTCAGCTAGTTTGGTTGGATTTGACAAAGGGAAGATCATCGGACGTTCTGTGTTTTCACACATAGCCTCTACTATTTCTTTAGTGAAGGTATTAGGTTGAGTCGAAGTTCCTACAAGAATGGTTGGCTTCACAGTCTTCACTACTTCAAGCAGGTCAGTCAACTTGTCTGCGTTACTAAAGTCAGCACGTTTCTTAGCAAACGGTTTTTGTTCAGGAGTTAGGTCATCCATATCATCAAATAGAAGACCTTGTTTATCAACCATAAAGAAACGTTTATAAGCTTCTTCTTCAGAAAGACCTTCACTCACCATTTCACGAAGAACACGAGAGGCAATTCCTGCACCCGCAGTACCACCACCATAGCAGAGATAAACTTGATCTGTTAATTTTTCACCACTAATATCCAGTGAGCCAAAGATACCGCCCAAGGTAACAATCCCTGTGCCTTGAATATCATCGTTAAAAGTTGGAATTTGTTTCCGGTATTTTTCAAGAATATTGGCTGCATTCAAGCGACCAAAATCTTCCCAGTGAAGATAAAGTTTAGGAAAGAGACGCTCTGCTGTTTGAACAAATTGATCAATGAAGTCATAATAGCGCTCACCACGCACGCGTTCATGGCGATTTCCTAAGTAATTAGGATTATTGCGGAGTTCTTCACGGTTCGTGCCTGCATCAATGACTAAAGGAAGCACCATAGAAGGATCAATCCCTGCTGCTCCAGTATAGACCATCAATTTCCCAACTGAAATATCTACCCCATTTGTTCCCCAGTCACCAATACCAAGGATTCCTTCCGCATCTGTTACAACGATAAGACGGATTTCTCGATTACCCGCCGCATTTTTCAAAGTAGCTTCAATATTTTCAGGGTGATTAATATCAAGATATCCCGCATATTGGGGATCTACAAAGAGGTCACTATAGCCTTCAATAGTATCCGCAATGGTTGGGTCATATACAATTGGATTAAACTCTTCCAAATGTTTAGAAAATAAATAGTAGAAAAGGGTACGGTTGGTATTAAAGATTTCCATTAGGAAAAGACGTTTTTCCAAATCGCTTACTTTTGTTTGCATTTGTGCATATGTTTGCGACGCTTGTTCTTTAATAGTTTGGACATAGGGAGGCAATAAACCAATAAGGCCTAGCTCCTTTCGTTCTTCCAAGGTAAAAGCAGTTCCTTTATTAAGGAAAGGGTTGTTTAAAATATCATGTGCAATCATAGTGCAACCTCCTTTTTACTTCTATTATACCACTTAAAACGAATCGTTTGGAAAACTTTGTTGTTTAAAAAATACAATTGTGTACGCATATGTTATAATAAGTCTACGAGAACAATTTTCTAATAAGCTCTTTTATACTTAAAACACCATTATTAATGACACTTTAAGTTGTTATATTTTATAAAGTTCTGGACTCATAAAACTCTCAATGATCACTCTTTACTAAAAGTTTCGAGCAAAAGAAACTAATCATACAAATTGGCAATCCGAATTAAAATAAATATTATATAAGTTTGTTATACAATACTTTGTATTTTTTAAGATGTTTTTTTGTCATGCAAAACTTGTATTCTATTTATATGACGAATAAAAACTATTTACAACAATATATTTCCCAAAAAGTGAAATATTTTCGAACACAGAAAAAAATGAGCCAGGAAGAACTTTCGGAACAAGCAGGACTTGGGCTTAAGTATATCAATCAACTTGAAAACCAAAATGTGAATCTGACCATTCACAGTCTTGAAAAAGTGATTGTCGCCCTAGAGATGACCCCAGAGGAATTTTTCAATTTTGATAGTCTTGAATCAACCTCTGATAAAACTGACAATCTTTCACTCAAGAGAATCAACATGAAGGTTAAACAACTCCCTATTGATAAACGAGAAAAAATGTTGGTCATTTTTGAAAGCATCTTAGATAACCTTTGATATCCCTGACTCACTTACATTTTAACCGGTGAATACTCGTATAGTCAAATTGTAGGATACGGATAAAAAGTATTTATCTGGTGATTTCCACTTATTTTCCTTCTCCAACTAATGAAAGTGAGCCCATATGAATTTAAAAGATCTACAATATTTTTATGACCTCTGCCAGCTTCAATCCTATACGGAAGTAGCAAAACAACATAAAGTCAGCCAACCATCTATTTCTTATGCCATCAAGCGCTTAGAGGAATCTTTTAATTGCAAATTGATTCACCATGATCCTTCACATCGCTCCTTTAGACTAACTAATCAAGGACAAATCCTTCTGAAGCATACAGAACTGATTTTACCCGAGGTCATTTCTACTCGCAAAGAAATTAATCGCTCTTTGGCGCATTGCTCTACTGTAGGATTCCCTCCTATTATCATTCAGTATCTTTTCTCTGTCTTAAATAAAGAAACTGAATTTGATTTTTTAAAAAAGGTGCGCCCTATCCGCGGTGGATCCGTAGAATTATTAAATCTTCTCCTTAAGGGAGAACTAGATGCGAGCTTACTTGGCTTGATTGAACCACTCAATCATCCTTCAATAGAGACACATGAACTCTTTCATAAAGAACTGTATGTCGTTTTATCTAAGAACCATCCTCTTGCTACTGCTCCTTCCCTCACTTTTGAAGAATTAGTAGATCAATCCTTTATACTTTTAGACGAACACTTTGTTCACCTGAAAGCTTTTGAACTACTTAATCAAAAGTATCAAAACAAGGCAGAAATATTCTTTAAGAGTGACGACATTATCATTATTAAAGAACTTTTAAAGAAAGGGATTGGCGTAAGTTTACTGGCTGATATCGCACTTTCTGATGAAGATGATGATTTAATAAAAATCCCTCTAATACCGGAGGACCAGATAACATTTACAGTTTATTACGCTTATCTCAAATCAGCTACACTGTCATCAGAAGTAGAAGCCTTATTTAATCTCATTAAATCATATGAATAGAAAAAAACTCTAACTATCAACTACCTGATAGCTAGAGTTTTTTACATTATAGGTATTAGACTAAAGCACGAAGAAATAGGATATGATCGCCGAATCTTTTCATTTACCTGATGCCATTCAACGAGATTCCCAATTATAAATCTACAAAGTGTCGATAAAAAAGAACACCCCGAAAGGTGCTCTTTGTAAGTATCGTAATTCTTTCGAATTAACGTTTACTAAATTGTGATGCTTTACGAGCTTTCTTAAGACCTGGTTGGGGCATCACTTATTTCATCTAATTTCAAAATTCTTTAAAATCAATGTTCTCACTAGTTTTCAGAAAATAAAATTTCAACTAATTTCAATCAATTGCATCAAAATAAGGTAAATTTTCGTCAAAAATAAGTAAAAATCGAACCAGAATATCAAAAGTTTACCTTATTTGGTTTTTACAGACAGAAGTCAAGCAGACATTCACTACTCGTCAGTTATGACGAAAAATATTGATTTAAAGTGATTTTTGAAATTTAGAATTTCGATGTGTTACTGTAAAAATCAACCAAATGACTACATTTTATGAGAAATAAATTTAGAAGTTAATATATACAAAATCTCTTTTATCAATTTTAGAAAATGAATACTTTGATAACCTGTTCAAATTTTATAAAGAAATTCAATTATTATTGAGAGATTTAAATTCATTAAAACTAATAATTTCAAATGGAAATTCCACAAAGTTTGATTTTATTAGTTTATTTGTAATGAAATATGATTTTAATGAGTATCTCTCTTCTAATCCGATATTTCTACAAATTACATCTAGATTCTCTTCAAAATACTCTACTCGCCGTTTGAACTTTAGTCCTTTGGCCTTTCCCCCAAAAAAGTATTCTTTTTGATCACCCATACTATCTTTCATAGTCTGACTTAAACGCATATATTTAACTTCAAATAATAATATTTCTTTCAGCTTATTGTCTATCACAATTAGGTCGTAATCTCCTAAATTTCTAGGATGATTTCCTTTAATATCTAATTTATATAATTCTTGATCAATATGAGTAACGTACCTATTATCTTTAAATAAGCCCTTAAGATTTTGGACTATCTGTTGTTCGTAAAATTTTTTCCAACTATTTATTGTATTTAGCGTATTTTGCATACCAATATCATATGGTAAAATGAAGTTCATCATTCCCTCTGTCCAATCTTTTGCCAACCTATCAAGAATAATAGGTGAAAAAATAATGCTATTATGATTAACAATAATAGGTTTAGCAGAAAATTTATTATCTCTTTTCTTTTTCTCCCATATTGGAATTACTCCATTAGTAGTAATTTTCTTCTTTTCTATAACTAAGAATTTCAAAACACCATAAAAGATTTCAATTGAATAGTCCGAATTCTCTTCAAAATATTTAGCCAAATCTTCTATTTTACCTGTTACAACATTTCCTTTTACAGTCAGTAATTTTTGATTTTTTAATTTTAAAATATGACTATTACTTGAAAATATGGAGAGGAAACAAATAAAAGAATCAAAATCAACTTTCGTATCTTGAAAGAACGATTTCTTAACCAGATCAATTATATTATTGTCAATTTCCTTATCTCTACTTGCGTATTCACCATATTTATACTTGATTTCTATCATTTCATCAACAAATTGTAAGTACTTTTCCGTTTCTGAAATATCTACAACATAATTATCTTCAATCTCTAACTGAAACCAATTGCTAGCACCATACGAATAGGCATCAGAAAGAAGTTGAAAATCTAATATGTATTTCCCATAAGCAATCAATTCATCAACAATATCATCACTTGGAATTAATGCGTCATCATACCTTTCTGTTACTAAATTCTCTTCAATAAGATATTCTAATATTGGTTTATAAACGCGGGCCTCTTCACGTAAATCAATCGTTTGTTCTCGAAATTTATTTAATTTAACAGTTTGAAGATTTCCGTTATCTGAAAATGTAGTTAATCTTCTGCGGTGGATATCAATATTAAAAATAATTAAAGATAATATATTTTGTAGTTTAAGTATCAAGTCATACTGATTATACAATGACATCATAGAAACTAAGTCTTCGCGTATTTTATTTCTAAAACATCTTACGATAGCAACTATGTCTGATTCACAATATATACCTGGCTCTAATCCAAGTTCTTTAATGATGTTAGCAATACTTTTCCTGACTCTTTTAAAAGAATAGTTTTTAGGAGCTGAGAATTCTAAATGAGGCTGAATAAAATATTCAACCCTAACTTCAAATAAGCTTGAAGTTCGTTTCTCATTGTCTGTTTCTTTAATTTTTTCAAATAACAAAACTCTATCCTTAAAAAGGAAACCGTCTAGTAAATTTATTAGAATTGTATTTTCAAATTCCAATGTTGATTTGGAAAGATTATCAGCAAATATTTTATTCCATCTAGGAGCTAATAAAGTTATCTGATATTTGGAATTTTTAACAAAAACTATTTTATTAAAATAGTTCGTTTCTTGTATCGGACATCTAGAATTAGCATTTCTATCAAGCACAGACTTAGATACTAAATTAATCTCCATAGTTTCTTTTTCATAGTTTGATAAAATTGCTTCTTTATTATGACATAAAGCATTTAAAACAATTTCGTTAAAAGATTTTATTTGTTCGTAATCATAGATATTTATATCTTCTAAAATAAAATGTAACTCCCGATATATAATTCTTTTATGATTCTCTGAAAATATATCAATTGATCCAAGATGAGCTTTTGAAATAAGTGACAAATCAGTTTGTTCCCTATCAACTATTTTCCAACCATGAATATTATAAAACTCTCCCCCTATTTCAAATGGATAGTTTAATACAATTTTATCAAACGTTTCCATATTATAATGAACACTTTCATAGGGTAAGAAAGCCATATTTACATTCAAAGCACCATCATTAATCATCTGATTTGATGATTGCCACATTCGAAATAAAGCATCTCCATTGGAGAAAGACATAATTCTATCTTGATTATTGTTATAAGCTATAAAAAAATCAACGATTTCTTTTATTGAATTCGCATTGTTAATTATTCCTATAATACTACTTGCATTTAATACATATTCATCATCATCTCCAAATACGAATGTTTTAGTGATATTTGGAGATATACTCTTGGTGTCAACTCCAACAAAAATAATATTGCTCTGGGACTTAAACTCAAATCCTCTAACTTCTCCATCTTGACAAAGACCTGCTATCTGGTAAGTATTATCAATAATTCCTTTTTTTAAGTGATCTGAAATTTTATTTTGGCTTGGCTCTAAAACAATTAATTTATCTTCATTTAAAAATGCCAATGTATTTTTTAAATCAATCTTTTCTTTAGCCTCTTTGTTAATTAACCTCAGATTATAAAATGAATTTCCTTCTCGTTCAAAGAATTTTGTAAAATTACAATTTAGTCTGCTCCAGAAGCTTAACCAAATAGATTCTTCAAACTTTGATTCCTCTATTTCGCTTTCTATTCTCTCCATAAAACAATCTTTCATAACTGGTAAAAATATGGGAAAGTTATTAATAGGAGTAAATAATGGATATAACTCAGCATTATTACTTTTGAATGTTTTGAAATACTGGGCAAGTTCGTTATCATAAAAAAGCTCATGATTTTGATATATAAAATTGAAATAACTCTCAGGTGGACATTCAAAGTTTTCTTGAGTAAACTCACTTTTAAATGGTTCTAAGGATGAAATAATTAAATCTTCATATTCAAGTATCTCATACCATATTTCTTTGAATTGCTTAAAATCATGCACTAAAGATTCTATTACAAATGAAGTTTCATAAGTATCTTCATTGCCATTTCCTATAAATATTTTATGAAATCTATCATTTGAATAGAATCTTACATTTCCAGTATCAATAGGGAAATCTTCTTTTGGGTATTCAGGTATATAATACTCAATTGCTTTTTTATAAAAGTCTACAAATTTGCTGTATGAATCTATTTTAGTAGTCCCTAAAATCTTACTTTCATTATTAATAAAATCTCTATTCAATTTATCTACTATTCCTAAAAATCTCCTATTTGGAAACCATGAAGTAATAGAGTAGATAACTTTAGATAAAGATTCAATGTCATATTCTAATAAAAAAGAGTTATTCATATTTTTTCCTCATAGGCTATCAATTTTATCTCCCAAATGTAATCAGAATGTTGAAAGAAATCTAGCTTTCTAAACATCTATCTGCGAATAAATTAAATTCCTTAGAATTATACAACTTCTTAAATTAGCCGTCAATTTATTTCCAGTTAAAAACCTTATCTAATTTCTTAATACATTATAATTATTATTTTTTATACTAATAAATCCTGTAATTACTATGATATTGGTAACATAAAACATATGTTTAGTTTCTGTCTAGAGAGTTAAATAGGCAATTTTATTGTTTTCTATAAACATATTGGACATAATTATTCATGAAATTTTCTTACTTCTCGAGCTAAATAGCTATCTGGATGTCTTTTTATAAAATATCTTTCTCTTGCAAATCCATTGTTTCCATATTGTAAGCTTTTATAAATCAAAGGTCTCAGGAGCTCTTTATCTCCTGTTTGTATATATTCTAAGATCTCATTGCCATATTGGTATTTTTTGACATAACCTAAATAATTACCTTGCCAATGAGAATTTTCTTCTCTAAAACTTTGGAAACTACTCATTAAATGAAGTAATTTTTCTGTCAGTTCTAATATATATGTTGCGTATATGACATCTATATCTTCATAATCTAAATATTCATCAGTATACTTACCCAGAACGTTATTAATGTTATCCTTATTTAGACCGTTTAACACATTATCATTCCATACTTTATTACCATATTTTTTTCTAATTTCAACCGATTCCATATCACCTTGGTACAAACGCATCTCCTGTTGAATTGAAATTATTGATTCTAAACTTTGATAAGTACTATTTTCATGAATATATTTTTCTTTATAGCCGTAATAACTGCCATCATTAATGAATTTATCTATTTTTTTCTTTAAAATTTCATTGTAAAATTCATTCAGATAAACATCAATAAATACTATTTTATTGATGTTTTTTGAATCATTTTTTACACGTTCTTCATAAAATTCCCAAAATAAGGTACTAATATTAAGAACTTTTTCTGTAGCCCGAAAAATACCTGTCATAAATAATTCATAATGCTCTTCAAAAAGTATCCCATATACTTTTTGAACATCAACAACCTCTAATCTTATTTTTTCGAATTCAATATTAAGTGGCATATAACCCAAAACTATTCTCCATAGATTGTCATCATACGACTCAAAAAGAATATCTAAAACAATAATAGATGATAGGAAGGATTTGAGTTTCCAATGTTCGGAACGATCACCAAAGCAAATTTCATCATAAGATTTAAACATTATATTACGCGCTATATATTTCTTTTTTTCATTACTAACTAAACCTAATTTTGTGCCATATTCATCCAACTTACAATTGTTCAAAACATCTTCTATTGCATTAGGAGTATAAAGATATGGATTCTTTGAGGTTACAATCCCTCTTCTAATAAGGCTAATTAACGGAGAATTGCTTGAAGAAATCTCTCTATTCGTAAGTTTTTTATATTTCTTATTTATTTTCTTTTCTTGACCTGTATACCAGTAATACTCTGTTGAAGCCCTTGACTTACGTTCCTCATTTATAATTTTAATTTTAGAATCTAGCCTCAATGAAGCACAATCGATAAAATACTTCTTTGTCCTTTTAAAAATCATACTCTTCCTTTTTATAACGTGGTGTTTTTTAGTTGTTATTTTATAAAAATCACCTTAATTATACCACGTTTTTAACTTTATAATGTAATTATCCCTATTTCAATGGAAAATTATGAAGTCCAAAGGTGCACCAAAGGACGGATTGAAACTCAGAACATAGCTACATCTTCAGGTATTCGCTATGTCAAATGTTTCACCGTTTCTTTGGTGTGTTTTTTTCATACTTAGCTCGGTAAACGACTGTGTTTCTATTCCGTCCAAGGACGGAAAGGAAGTAAAATGACATATAAAAGTGTAATAGAGGAATTATATTGCAAACTGTTAGGTATAGAGCTCAAGAGAATACTTAATGAGCGAGAAATGTTACAAAATCAAATTGGATATGAAACAGCTGAGGGGGAAGTTGAGTTATTATCCGAAACAACAGTTGGACAAATTCTAAAGGGAAAAAGAAATATTAGTTTTAATGCTTCGTTAGCTTTTCAGACCAGTTTAGATTATAAAAATCCTAGGGAATTATTTTTCCCAAGTATTGAATTCGAACTACTACTTATTGAAAATATAATATCTACAATTTTGATAGATCCTACTTTTGAAAATACTTTTCTAAAAAAGTTAATAGCAAAAAAATTTTCCAATGTCTCAAAGAAAGAAGTATCGCAAATCATTGAAAAAAATAAAAAAATTTTTCTAGACTCCTTATCAAGCTTTATTTCAGATTTTCCCGAAGAAGAAACATCCTATCAAATTGCTGAAAAAATAACTGATTGGTTATCTGAATTTGCCTGCCTCATATCACAATTTTAAAGATAGACTGTCATAAAAACTGACAGTCTACTTCATGAAATTACGTTAAACTAAGATTGTTCTTAGCTAAGACAAATAATCAAATACGAGGTAAATCTAATGAAAACACGCAATCGCAAAGGTGGCTACTCAGTCAATACTGCTAACGAATATATTGACAACAAGCAGGGCATTCTCTGCTTGAGCACTGAACTAGAAGCACAAATTAAATTTGAAGACGGCCAACCAACAGGTGAAATCATTGCTTATAAAGCTTGGTTCTCACAAAAAGGACTTCCGCCCTTTACCGTCAAATTTGAATCCGAAGTGGAGCTACCATCTTATATGGCATTGGTACAGTTTGATAATCTTCAAGCCTGCGAAGTTGGCTTTAACGTCTACTTCAAAGCTGACAATCTCAAGGAGGTCAAATAATGACGAATAGAGAACTGGGACAATATCTGCTCCAAAGCCTCAATATGGGACTTGGGAGCATTATGCAAGGAGAAACCAGCTATACTAATAGCTTTGACTGCAAAATTATGGACGAAGGGTTCCTCTTTCTTCCTCGTTTGCCAGCTGGTTATATCATTGATGATGAACTCTATCAGAAAATTTTCCTGATTGCGAATGCTGCTCTTTATCCTCGCTTCACTCTTCTCAAACAAAATTCAGCCTATTTTATGGCACTAGATACAAATGATATTCATGTCCAGCGTGGGCTCTTCTTCCCTTGGACAGCAGGCGTTTCTGAACGCCTAGTGATTCCTGATCTGGATGAATTCACGACAAAACAGAAGGGAAATCTTATTCCCATCATGAAAAATCTTACTCTTGACTTTAACAAAGTAACTTCTATGGCTATCGCTGGGAACAGCGGATCAGGTAAATCTTATGCTCTAACCTATTTTCTCAATATGCTCAAAAATATTTCTGACTTGATTATTGTAGACCCTAAATTTGATACGCCTAGCCGTTGGGCTCGTGAAAATGGAATTGCCGTTCTACACCCTCAGAAAAATCGCTCTAAATCAGACTTTGTTTCAGAAATCAATGAGAACCTAAGCGCCTGCTTGAATCTTATTCAACAGAGACAGGAAATTCTCTATGATAAGCCAGACCATCCATTTGAACATTTAACTATCGTCATTGATGAAGTACTTGCATTAACCGAGGGAGTCAATAAAACCATCAAGGACTCTTTCTTTTCGCTTCTATCTCAAATTGCTTTGCTTGGGCGAGCTACAAAAGTCCATCTTTTTCTAGTCAGTCAGCGTTTCGACCATACATCTATCCCAATTTCTGTTCGGGAACAATTAAATGTCTTAATTCAAATTGGTAATATCAACAAGAAGACAACGCAATTTCTATTCCCTGATTTAGACCCTGAAGGCATTGTTATCCCTATTGGAAAAGGAACTGGACTTATTCAGATTATTGATAATGAACATCCTTATCAAGTTTTACCTCTCCTTTGTCCTACCTATTATACAAAGAAAGGCATTCTGTAACCTATGAAAAAAACTTTCTTTCAAACGACTTACAACCTAAATGCGAACTTAATAATCCTTGCGTTTCTTAGCTTTCTCTTTAAGATTGGAATCAACTTACTTATTCAAATGTTAGAAACCACTAAACTCTCTGAAATGCAAGGACTTTTTACAACAATACTAGATAAGTTGACTGCTCTTGAACATTACATTCAACTATTGTCATTCTGCCTTATTCTCATTCCTACTCTTTTGGTTAGCATTGAGTTAGTTCAAAGATTTTTAAAAGATTCATTATGGAATTATTTCAAGTCTATTTACCAGACTTCTAGAATGAGACAATTTCTGAAGCAAGATGAACAATATGAATCAATGAATACAATTGAGAATCAGACCGTTACTCGCATCAACCCCATTTTAAAAAGTTTCAATCACTCTGTCTTAGGGTGTACAGTAGATGTAAGAAAAGAAAACGTCACTGTCTTACTTGCCATTCCAAGAACTCAACAGGCTCAGAAGTTACTGAAAGAAATGGAAGATGATATCAAGGAAGAAATTTCAAACAGAAATCCACACTATTATTTTTCTTCACCCCATCGAAAAGGTAATACACTTTGGTTTACAGGAACTAAGAGATAAAGGAAAATATGGGGCTTGGCTCACATAGTGAAAGCCAATAGCCCCGTATTTTCAAAATCATCTATTCACGTGTAATGGGGTTACTACGACCCCCATTACACCAATAATCATCAATCATAGAAAGGAAATAAATGGCTAAAGAAAAACGCTCGAACAAGTGGGCTTTCCTTCTTTATCAGGAAAGTGCCCCTGAGCATTATCTGGATGTTTTAGAGAACATGCATATCCCCTTTGTTCTCAGTCCATGGCACGACAAAGACATCAACAAGGAAACGGGAGAATTTAAAAAAGCTCACAAGCATGGAGCATTATATTTTGATTCACTCAAAAGCTATTCTCAAGTTTCCGAATTACTAATTAAGAACCTCAATACACCGGCCCATGTAGAACCTGTTATGTCTCCTAAAGGAATGTATGACTACTTCACTCATGCAGAAAATCCTGAAAAGACTCTGTACGATATCAATCAAATTTAAACTGGTTGTGGCTTTGAGCTAGATAAATTTCTTATCAGCAACAACAGTGACGAATTTCTTTTAATGGTAATTGATATGATAGAAGAACATAATTTTACAGAATTTAACAACTTAGTAAGATACGCTAGAAAAGAAAATCAGCAGTTGCTAAGTTTAGTTATGGATAAAACTTACTTCTTTGCAAAATATCTGGACTCACGCCGTCATTCTAGATATGGGAAGGAGGATAACGAATGCAAGTAATCCTACCAGATGAGCAAATTCACCAAATTCAACTATTACTATCCAATCTTATTCGAAAAGAAATTAAACAACAATTAGAAAAAAATCCTTTAAGTTGTCCCTATTTGAACAAACAACAGACTTGCGACTATTTAGGAATTTCCAACAACACTCTTGATTCATGGATTCAAAAGGGGCTTCCATCCATCAAAATTGGAAAAACAATTCGATTCCACAAAGAATCTATTGACCGCTGGCTAAACAGTAACAACTAGAAAAATCAAGATTTTTATTTTATAATGGTCATGATATTTTCTGGTTCGATGAAAAGGAGAATATCATGACTATCAGTAAGACAAAAAACGGAACTTACCGCTTAAAAGTCTATATACCAATAGAAGCACGAATGCCTCTTGGCATCGTTAATAATAACTATTATGATAAAAGGTTTAAAACAAGAAAGGAGGCACGACAAGCAGAGATAGACTTACTCACGAAGTTAAACCAAATTGAAGATAATGCGTTTTCGGGACTAGGCAAAGAAGATATTCTTTTCTCAGACTTCTATACTAATATTTGGTGGGAATCCTATAAAGCAGGACAAACTACATCTACTTCTAAACCACCAAGCAGGTCAACAATTGCCAATACCAAAACATGTTTTGAAAAGCATATACTACCACTTCTTGGCAACTATACGATTCAATTTTTAAACCAAAATAAACAGGTTATTCTAAATTTAATGACGTCAAAAGCTAACGAATATGCAAACTTCAAAACTTTACGAAGTTACGTTATTTCTATTTTTGATTGGGCGGAAGAACTTGAGTATATTGAAGCAAATAGAGTTGCAAAAACTTTAAGGCGAATTAAGGCTGTCAAAAAAATTCAACTTGCAGAATCAAAACGTGATGAAGATTTATATTTAACTCATGAGCAACTCCAAGAGTGGTTTTCAGCCTTTAAAGAGGATTTAGAGAATGATAAAATATCACTCAAAGATTACGTCCTTTTCTATCTCACTTTTTTCCTTGGAGATAGAAAATCAGAAACATATGCTCTCCAGTGGAAACATATCGACTTTTCAAAATCTCAGATTCAGTTAATTCAGGCTTTAGATAGATACGGACAAGTAAAATCTACCAAAGGAAATAAAAAAACAATCTTTTCTATTTCTAGTGACTTACTTCAACTTCTGACTTCATGGAAAAAACAACAAAAATATGAACTGGCAAATTTTGGTATCATCAGTAATCCAGAACAATTCATCTTTACTTACATAGATACCAGAGGAAATACCAATAAACCTTTACACTCTGACTATCTCAATAATAAGATGAAAACTATCAGAAAGCGACACCCAGAGCTTACACACGCTACGCCACACAAACTACCTCATACGGGAGCAACGCTCGCTAAACAGGCAGGAATGAGCATAGAAGCCATTTCCGAAGCCCTAACACACAGCGATACAGGTACAACACAGATTTATGTCAATACTTCTAATGTAGTCCCTATGGCAGTCGGTGAATTTGCCTTAAAGTCTCTAAAACAATGAGGTGAAAATAAGGTAAATTTTGAGGTGAACTTTTTCAAAAAACATAAAAAAAGCACCCATGAGGTAAACTCTTGAGTGCTTTGAAACGTTGATATAATCGTATTGATTAACGTTTTGAGAATTGTGATGCTTTACGAGCTTTCTTAAGACCTGGTTGGAAAAACTATGATTTGAATAACCTTCAGTAAATGCTTAAAATCAATGTTTTCCCACTTTTTCAGAAAACAGAATTTCATCTAATTTGAATAAATTTCAGTTGAATGGTGTGAATTTCACCCTAAAAATACACGAATTGAGCTAGATTTTACCAAAAAGTTCACACCATATAAAATTTATATATAACTGAACTGTAATAGAGAAAAGAGAGCCAACCGCTCTCTTTCTTTTCTATCTAAATTTTCGTTTTCCTGCTAAAGCTAGTAGTCCAACACTTGCTCCAAGCAATGCTAAAAGTCCTGAATTCTTAGTTCCTGTATTTGGAAGTTGTTTCTTAGGTTCTGCTTTTGCATTTGTAGCTTGTGCAGGAGCTTGATATGTTTTATCGTCTTTAGTTCCCACTGTCGCAACTACAGCCTTATTTTGCGCCTTAGCATCCACAACATCAACTACTTTACCGTTAGCATCAAGGACAGGTTTAACTTCTCCACCTGCTTTACGGATTGCATCTTCTTTATCTTTCAAGGCTTGCAAGCGTTGTTGTTCAGCAAGGTATGCGTCATGGTCGGCTTTGAGTTGCTTAAAGTTCTCATACCCACGAGCCTTAGCTTCAGCGATACCCTCAAGACGAGCCAACTCGTCCTTAGCAGTCTTCAACTCAGTACGGAGTACACCAAGTTTAGCATTAGCGTCAGTAAGCTCTTTGTCCAAAGCTTTAAGAACTTCATCACGCTTAGTAAGGGCAAGTTCAAGCACTTCATAAGTATCACTAGCCTCTTTAGAAGCTTCACGTTTGCGAGCAAGGTCTGCACCAGCTGACTTACGAGCCAAGACTGCTACATCATGAGCCTTAGTAAGAACTTCCAATTCACCTTTGGCAGTTTCAAGAGCCTTGTCTGCTGTTGCTTTTTCAGATTTAGCTGTTTCAAGAGCCTTTTTAGCATCAGCAAGAGCCTTAGCCTTGTCAATAGCGTTTGTTTTAGCTAGTTCAAGAACTTCTTTGGCAATTTTTAGAGCTTGCTTGTCTTCAGCCAACTGAGTTTTGGCGTCTTCAAGAGCCTTTTCGAGAGCTGGGAGGTCAATCTTGTTCAATTGGATATCGGACAAGTGTTTGCGAGCAAAGTAAAGTTCATCGTCAGCTTTACCATACTTAGTCTTAGCAAGATATACCCCTCTTTCGGCTTCTTTGAGGGCTGTGTATGCACCGATGTAAGACTTCTCAGCCAAGTCTACCTTTTCCTGCAATTTTGCAAGCTGTTCTTGTTGACTTGGGGCAGTAACTACTTTCGTCTTATCAAATTTTGAATTGTTTGAAAGTAAGTTATCTGAAATCTTGATGTAGTGGATTACAGAAGTAAAGCGCTTGTTAGAACGGAAACCAAGACCAGTGTACTGCATGTACCCAACATTAGGGCTTGCTGGAAGTACCCCACTAAGTGAGTTTGCATGCCCCCACTTAGCATGAGAATCGTCAAACAACATAGACAAGATATCGTCATAGATACGACGTTTAAGGTCTGCAACAGTAGTTGTTTCGTCGTCACTGAAACCTGCAAGCTCACCCAAAAGCAAACCGTTGTCTTTTTCTCCTACCTTGCTAAGAGCATCGAAGTCGTGACCATACTCTTCTTTAGAGGTACGAGCCACTTCGTTAGCAATACGAATTGCATCTTCTGTAACCTTAACAGGGTCTGTACCGAATTGTTTACGAAGTTGGTTGATAAGGTCTGCTGCGAACAAAGAAAGCTCTTTACGAGTTTCGTAATCAAGATTGTTGATATCTACCTTTGTGTTAAGGTCTTTCTTAGACGCTTGAGGGTAGTTCAAGTCGTAACGATAAACTTCCCCACCATCGAAAGTAATTTTACCAAATTTTTCGTACTCTTTGAAAGCGAGCGCTTTTAGTTGGTCTGAAAGCTCTTTGCTTGGGTTAGAAATGTACTGTTTAAGAAGATTTACATACTCCTGGCTTACGTTGATGGTATACTTACCACCTTGGTCAGACAACTCTTCTTTAGCACGGTCAAGGTCGGATTTGGCTGCTTTAACTGCTTCTTCTTTTTGAGATTGGTTAGCTTTAGCATCGTTAAGGGCTGTAGTAGCTTGTTTAAGCTCTTTTTCTGCAGAAGATATCTTGTCTTGGGTGTCTTTAATAGCCTGTTTTTTGTCTGCAACAGCCTTTTTACCGTCGTCAAGTTTTTTCTGAGCCTCATCTACCTTACGTTCAGAAACCCTAACTTGGACAGTAGAGGTGTAAGCATTCTTTTCGAGTGCACGAATATCGGTAGTAGATGAAAGAGAATCTACTTTATTCTGAGCCTCAGCTACCTTGTTAGAAGCATCTGTAGCAGTCTTTTCAGCATTAGATACTACCTTAGTTTGGTCAGCAACCTTTTCAGCAGTCGCAGATACAGATTTATCAGCATCAGCTACAGACTTTTCAGCAGTCGCAAGCTCACTGGCTTTCTTGTTAGCGTCTTCTTTAGCTTCAGCTACCTTTTCAGGTGTGACAGTCTTAGCTTCTTCTACCTTTTTAGTAGTGTCAGCGATAGTCTTTTCAGCATCTGCAATGTTTGCTTCAGTAGATGCAACTACTTCTTTTTGCTTAGCTACATCCTGATTAGCCTTATCTGATTCAGCTTTAGCCTTGTCAACGTCTTGTTGGGTAGGAACTTTAGGTTTGACCTCGTCTTTAGTAACAACCTTAGTTGCAGGCTCATTAACGGCTACTTCAGTCTCACTAGCCGATACCGTAGTAGATACCCCAAGAGCCGAGATTGCAAGCGTCGAAATAACTGCGCCTGTGCGCAATTTCTTGCCGTAATCTTTTTGTAATTCCATCGTATAAATCTCCTTTTGATAGTTTTATAGTCCTATTTTATCACATATTGTAGCGTTTTAAAACTATTTTATATAGCATTTCTCTTTTATAGTAGTTTTTTAAGACTATAAAATTGAGTATGATAGGATTTAAGGGGTACTGATATGACAAAAACAAATCTACAATCTTATCTAGGTAAGAGAATCCGATTACTGAGACTTCAAAAAAATTTAACTCAACAGCAACTAGAGGAACTGGCGGACTTGCCATTAAAATACACTTATAAATTAGAAAACCTTGAACCAAATATCAAAATCAAAACATTACAAAAAATTATGGATGCACTTGATACAGATATAGAGACTTTTTTCGATATATCCGTAACCGAAAGCAATCCTTTAATAAATCAGCTAATATATAAAATTAAGGAACTAACACCTAGTAAACAAGAACGAGTTCTCAAGCTAATGATACAGCTTATTGACGAAATAGAAACATAAACCAAGTCACAAAAAAATGACTTGGTTTTATTTTATTCTCCTGTAAATAAAAACCGAATGTTCTTCGTATGGTTAAAAATTTCTAAGACCCTCGCGTAAATTCTTTCCCCCTACCGAAAATGAATAATCAAAACAGCATAAAAAATAGGTATCCCAGCGAAGAGGTCTAACTACCTAAGCAAAATAAGAAGAGTCTGACGAAAATTTAGAACAACATCATACTATAATATATATAGACTGGCGTAAATTTTTGACTACCTATACTATAATATTTATACAATGGCGTATTTTTGAGATAATTCAATTTTTAATATTAAAATGACGTAGCTGAAGGAATCCCCTTGCGATATAGTAAGTGAAATTAAAAGATCGGGGTGATGAAAAATGTACTATTTGAGTTAAATTGATAACATTTGATAACTTGTTATCATCAAAGATTAAAATTACTTGTCAGCATTCTAAAAAGTCTGACCACGCAAAGACAAGGAGAAATTTATATGTCAAAAGAGAAAAAATTAATCGTAGGAAACTACGAAAGCGCAAGAGCATTTTTAGATGCTTTGTCAACTTCTATTGATATCTCGTCAGATATCAAAGTAATCAATACAAACAATGGAATCATAAACGAGGGTCAAGATAATCAACGACCATGGGCATCTCTTACATGCGTAGATGTCGAACTCTATGAACAGTTCGCTAGCATTGCTCAAGAGGCTTACTGTCCAACCTTCAAAGTCAAGCTGAAGAACTATCAAAACGAGAACTTAGATAGTTTAGTCAACGCTGACATCGTACTTAACAAGTACGACTTGTCATTTGTTCTTGACAAGTTGAAGCAACCAGTCGGACTCGCTCTTGTAGCTGAGCTTGCTGATATTTCATTAAAATAAGTGATAAAAATAGTGAGTTATCATCTACAAAATGTAAATGATAACTACTCACTATATGACGAGGTAACATATATGTTGATAAAAATATTCTGTTCTCTTATTATTGCATTATTTGTATGGCAAGGTCTTAATATTCTATACATTTTTCTAAAACGACAGTTTCTCATTGTGTCAGATGAGGTTGTTAAGAAAAATGAAAATTTATGGGAACAATGTCTCTTGTTGACAGGCAAGCAAGTTAAGTTTATAACTACATTGATTCAAAATGTCACACTTTGGTGGTTCAATAAGAAAGCTGATGAACAACTACAAGTCCGAAAAGGTACTGTCTTACAAAACGTGGTCAATCATCTCAATCAAAATTTATCTCATGATTTACAGTTAAAAACTATAAATCCTGCTACCACACGAGGTATAGATGTTTGGATCTATCTCGCTAATAATCTTGACACAAATTCTCAAAAGGAGCTTGAAGAGTATTTCATGGGAGTGTTGGCTAAATACACAAATGAATTTGCTCTTGACTATATGCACATAGAAATGAATATTGGTGCTGGTTGGGTTGCTAAATTCGATGTTAAAACAGTCGAAGAGGCAACATACAATCGTATGGCAAGAGCTTCTGAAGTTGTTCAAGAAGAGGAATTTGATGAGGACTTAGATTTATGGTAGATACTAGACCATTATTAAAAGTAGGTGGTGGAAAACTAGGTTGGGAGGTTCCTAGTTCTATCATTAACTACCTGATTCTTGGTAATGTAGGTTCAGGAAAATCAGTAATCGCTAAGATGGTTGTCACTGACGTATTTATTACTGCTCACAGAAAAAAAAGAGCGTTACCAATGCTTGTCGTTTCTGAAATTAAACAGGAAGACTGGCTAGAATTTGAAGATAGTCCTAATGTTTTTCTCGGTTGGAGGGCTCACAAAGCTATCGAAGTCGCTTATAATGAGATGATTCGCCGTCAAGAAAATAGATCTATAGAAAGAATACCATTGATTTTATTAGTTGAAGAAGTGACTGTTTTGATGAGTTCGCTCGAAGGAAAACAGAAAAGTAAAATTCAAAAGATGCTTAAGTCTATCATCCTCAGTGGCCGAAGTCGCTCCATTTTCTGTTGCTTTGTTTCCCAAGATTTACTAGCGCAAGACGGAATCGATACAAATCTTCGAAATCAATTTGGAGCTGTTCTCGGTTTAGGTAATATGGCTTCACGTTCAGCGATCGTAAATAATATTTTCTGCCTTGAACCTGGACAAAAGCTAGAAGCTCTTCCAAACCGCTATGGTTGGTATCAAGAAATAAACGGTAGTCAACCTATAAAAGTTCAAGTTCGGAACATTCGTGATTTTACTAAAATGAACAAAGTACTTACGAAGATGCTTGAGCAGTATCAGCCACCAAATGAAAGCGCCTCAGAGGGTTAGGGTTGGCAAGCCGAAGTGCTTGTTCATTTTACCAACCCTAACCCTCTGAGGTGCAAACCTGCGGTAGGCAAAATATTTCTAACTTAAATTCTAACTATTCTACGCACGTGTTAGACTGGGCTTGTCAACGGTCTAACACTAGAATAGTTAAAAGAATAATTAAAGAATAGTTAAAAAAAGAAAGGTTAATTATACATGGCAACAAAGAAAAAAGAAGCACTTTTGACTTCTGTAGCAATTACACAATACTTTGATCCTAAATATTGGAAAAATGGTTGGGATGAAGAACTCATTAAATCTGCAAATGTTGATAAAATTCTTGAGGAAATAGTAAAAAGAGTTAGTGATGTCGCAACTGTTTCCGAAGCATACGCAATCAAGCATGACAAGGATACATCACTTGTTTTTGACAGTGTAACCAATTCAACAGTCTCCAAACTAAAAGAGCCACATATTCACGCTTTACTCAAATTTGAGAAAGGTGCAACACTAACTGATTTAGCTGTACAAATTGGACTAGAACCTCAATATCTTGAAAAAGCAAAGTCGGGAAGATATGGATACGATAACTTGTTAGCTTACTTAATTCATGCAAAAGATAAAGATAAGTATCAATACAGCCCTGATGAAGTGATTACTCTAACAGGTAAAAACTATTTAGAAGTTTATCACGAAAGACATGTAAGCTGGCTTAAAGGAAAAGCAAAAAAGGAAGTGCTACAAAGTTATGAGGATATCGATTTATTAATTGATAACATTCTAAACGGGAATATTACGAAAAAGGAAATACTACTTAATAAGCAATATCATACTCTTTATACAGTTCATAAAGTTAAAGTAAACGAAGCAATTAAAAGTACTGGAGAAATCAAGTGCGCAAAAACAAAAGATGAACTGGAAAACGGAGAGTTTAAAAAGACAATCTTATTCATATATGGAGCTTCTGGACTTGGCAAGTCAACATTTGCAAAAGAGATAGCAAAAAGTCTTATTCAGTTAGCAAAGTTGAATAATAAAAAATGGCAATCAGTCCTGACCGCAGGCACAAATATGTTTGATGAAGTAAACGGAGAAGAGATACTACTACTTGATGATGTCCGAGGAGATAGCTTAACTGCTTCAGATTGGTTAAAAGTTTTAGATCCATATAATATTAGTCCTATCTCAGCACGTTATCAAAATAAAATAGGCGCTGCCAAAGTCATTATCATCACAAGCTCTAAACATCCTTTGACCTTCTTCTATCATACTAAAGGAAATAATCGTGAGGATTTATCACAATATGTTCGAAGAATTGAACATCTAGCAACGTTAAAGGGTGTGGGGGATGAACCTATTTTTTATGAATCTCACCCTACAAGAACATTGAACAATCTGAGACGAATCCCAGAGATTGGACATGAAGTTTATCTATCTTACGATTTCACACATGATAACGAAATGAAAAGTAAAGAAGAGCTTCTATCCATGCTAGTTTCAAAGGTTGGACTCAACAATCAATGGGATATATGGGAGTACGACAAAACAAAAACCCCATCCGAAACTTTGGCGAGCGAGGACGAGGTTACAGATAATCAAGAAAAGTAAATAGGGTATCTCTTGATACCTCTATTATATCACATATTGGAGGAACAGATGCAAGTTATTTTACCAGACAAACAAATTCACCAGATTCAGCTTCTACTCGCTGAACTTATCAAAAAAGAAATTGAAAATAGATTGAACAATAGTAACCTTGAAAGTCCGTTTTTAAACAAACAACAGGCTTGCCACTATCTAGGCATCTCAAACAATACTCTAGACAGTTGGATTAAAAAAGGATTACCTTACATTAGAGTTGGAAAAACTATTCGCTTTGATAAAGCAGAAATCAATCGCTGGTTACAAAATCAGTAGAATTTCTACCGTGGTTTGTTATAATGAAATCACGGTATTTTTCTAGCTCAATTAAAAAGGAGAATACTATGTCAATTACAAAAACTAAAAATGGAACTTATCGCTTACGAATCTACATTCCTGAGGAAGTTAAGTCTTCACTAGGTGTCGATAAGAAAGTGATTGAAAAACGGTTCAAAACAAGGAGTGAAGCAAAAAAATACGAACTAGAACTTCAAAACAAGATTGACAAAATTCTTAGTGGAGAATCAGCCTTACTAGAAAATAATGGTTCTATACTCTTTTCTGACTTCTATAAAAACGTTTGGTGGGAATCCTACAAAGCAGGACAAACCACTTCTACGACTAAGCCACCTTCTCAAGCTACTATAACTGGTACAGAAATTGCCTTTAGAAAACATATCTTACCTATGCTTGGCAACTACTCTATTGAGTTTCTTAATCAAAATAAACAAGTTGTTTTAAATCTATTAACTCAAAAGGCTGAAGAATATGCAAATTTCAAAGTTATCAGGAGCTACGTTAACTCTATCTTTGACTGGGCGGAAGAATTAGAATATATCGAAACAAACCGCCTATCTAAAACAATAAGTCGTATCAAAGCCACTAAGAAAATCAAGTTGCAAGAATCTAAAAAAGATGAAGATTTATACCTATCTCAAGAAGAACTTCAAGCATGGTTTACAGCTTTTGAAGATGATTTAGAAAACGGGAAGCTCTCATTCAAAGATTATGTGCTATTCTATACTACCTTTTTCTTAGGAGATAGAAAATCCGAAAGCTATGGTTTGCAATGGAAGCACATTAACATCAAGAAACAGGAAATTCAATTGGTTCAAGCCTTAGATAAATATAAAAATGTAAAATCTACAAAAGGGAACAAGAAAACAACTTTTCAAATCCCTATTGAACTAACTGAATTGCTCCAATCTTGGAAAAAGCAACAAAAAACTGAGCTGGCAAAATTTGGTATTATTCAATCTGATGAACAATATGTCTTTACTTATATCGATATGAAGGGTAATGTTAATAGCCCCCTGCACTCTGACTATCTTAACAATAAAATGAAATCTGTCAAACACCGTCATAAGGAGCTGACACACGCTACACCTCACAAATTACGCCATACAGGTGCAACTCTAGCTAAACAAGCAGGAACTTCACTTGAAGCTATTTCAGAGGCTCTTACTCATAGCGATACCCTTACAACTAAGACTTATGTAAATACTTCAAATGTCATTCCAATGGCTGTTGGAGAGATTGCTTATCGCAATCTTAAAAAGTAATGGTGTGAATTTGGTGTGAAAAATGGTGTGAATTTTGCTAAAAATCATCAAAAAAACACCCCATGGTGTGAACCATGAAGTGTTGTAAATGCTGTATTGTAGCTGGTTCTTAACGTTTAGAGAACTGGCTAGCTTTACGAGCTTTCTTAAGACCTGGTTTCTTACGCTCAACTTTACGTGAGTCACGTGTAAGAAGTCCTGCGCGTTTCAATGAATCTCGGAAGTCTGGGTCTACTTGAAGAAGGGCACGAGCGATACCGTGACGTATAGCTCCTGATTGACCAGCGTATCCACCACCTACAACGTTAACGAAAACGTCGTATGAACCTACAGTTGAAGTAACTGCGAATGGTTGGTTGATAACAAGACGAAGGTCAGCGTGTGGGATGTACTCTTCAACATCCTTTTTGTTAACAGTGATTTTACCAGTTCCTGGAACAAGGCGAACGCGTGCAACAGCGTTTTTACGACGTCCAGTACCTGCATATTGTGCTTGTGACATACTTTATTGTTCCTTTCCTTAGATAAGTC